>DASUFG010000105.1:0-4209 GCA_036274715.1 Agriterribacter sp. | reverse complement strand
GCGAATCTTTTTTCAGAAGTGGAAGGTACCACCATTGAGCATTTCATTATCATGCATAAGATAGAACGGGTAAAAGAATTGCTGGTGTACGATGAGCTAAACCTTACTGAAATCGCTTATAAGATGCATTACAGCAGCGTCGCCCATTTATCCAATCAATTCAAAAAAATAACAGGGCTCACCCCTTCTTACTTTAAACAAATGAAAAATAAAAGATTCAATAATCTCGAAAACCTGTAAGCAGCCGGTTTAATTGACCGGCGCGGACCGTGCATTATGCCTCAACGGGCGGTTACTTTTCCAACACCCCATATTTTTTGTTCTTGATAAGCCATGCGGCTACCTGGTAAAAGGCAATGGCTTCGTTGGTAAGTCCATCAGTGGATTTTATTTCTTTTGCATCGCCGGTGGTGAAGTCAGGTAAATAGCTGTTTACTTTTTTTACGGGAGACTGAACAATTAACGTGTCATTTTTCAAAAAACCCAATCCCTGGTAAGTACTGATAAATGCCCTTTGCTTTTCAACGGGATGATGGAGTACATCCTGTCCGAAAAACCGGGTATGGTACGAGAAATGCAGCAACCCGAGGAGGGTAGGGGCGATGTCGACCTGCGCGGTAAGTGATGTAATTTTTCGTGGCGAAATATGGGCCGACGAATAAATGATCATGGGAATATGGTAGCCGGTAACCGGCAGTGCCTGTTTCCCTGCACTGGATGCACAATGATCGGCAACAATTACAAAAATGGTGTTGCTGAACCATGGCTTTGCAGACGCCTGCTGAATAAAATGGCCGATACTGTAGTCGGTATATTTTACGGCGCCTTCACGGCTTTGGGTTGATGGCGGGATGTCAATCCTTCCTTCCGGATACGTATAGGGCCGGTGATTGGATACCGTCATTACATGCGAAAAGAAAGGCTGGTTTGCAGCGTAGTTTTTATCCATCGCACTAAGCGCAAGACCAAACAGGTCTTCATCTGCCACGCCCCATATATTGGAATAGTGAATGTCTTTATCACTTAGCGCGGTACGATCAATGGTTTCGTAACTGTTGCTGCCGAAAAAAGCATTCATATTATCAAAATAGCCATAACCCCCATATATATATTGGGTAATGTATCCCTTGCTTTTAAATACAGCGCCCAAACTGAAGAGACCGCCATTGCCCGGCCGTTTTACGATGCTCTCCCCGGGTAATGGTGGCAGCGATAAAGAAAGCGCTTCCAGTCCCCTCACCGTCCTGGTGCCCGACGCATAAAGGTTGGTAAACAACATGCCTGCCTGCGCCAGTGAATCTAAATGGGGTGTGATGTGTTGGGTATTCCCAAATGCTTCCATAAAGGATGCACTCAGGCTTTCCACGCTGATCAATACAACATTCATTTTTTGCTCAGGGGCTTCGTAATGAACTGTTCTTTCCAGGTCAAATAAGTTGCCGGAAAGAAACCGGCTATTTGAATCCAAAAGGTTTTCCCTCACTATCGTAAATGCGGTTGAATCGGGAATGGTTTGATAATATTTGTAAAAATCGAGTTTGTTGTTTTTAAACGCCTGCACAAATTCGTACATGCCATTTCCCGCCAGTTCATTAACGTAGTTGTTTTTGCTGAAATTTTTCCATTGTGGCGGTGTGAACCAGGCAAGGAAGATTGCCAGCGCGAAGGCGACAACTGTTATTGCTATTCTTTTAGAAAAACGCATGCCTATGCGTACAGACCGTTCAATCGGTTTACGGAGCGCAAGAAGTATGGCGAATGATATACTGCCTGCAGCAAGCAATATGCTGAAGATGGGGTACGACTCCCTGATATTACCCACCACTTCATTTGTATATACCAGGTAGTCTACCGCTATGAAATTATACCTCGATGAAAATTCATCCCAGAAAAACCATTCGCTCACAGCATTAAACAGCAATATAAAAATGGTGAGAAAGACAAACAGCTTTAATACGGCCGACCTCCATTTGAATCGAAACGCAGAAGAACGGGTGTATAAGAACAGGTAAATTGCCAGGCGAAGTACCAGGTATAGAATAACCATATGATACAATTCCCTGCTATAATCTTTGGGAACGATGGAGGTGAAAAGCAACACTATAAAAATGAGCAGGAAGCCTGCGAGGGTTACCCATCTGCCTTTGCGGCTATATATAAAATTGTTGGTAAATGTAATCTCCAGTATAAAGGGGAGTACTACAAAAAGGCTGATCAATACGTCAAATAATAAGCCTATTAAAAAACTTCCCGCAACATATCCTAAGGTAACGGTAGTGTGGTGGCTCACCGCAATGAGTAAAATGAACCGCGTAAGTACGGAAACCAGTATGGCGATGCCGCCTAATAACAATACCGGGGTATATTTTGTTGCGGCGGGAGCGAAGAGTTTGTTGTTCATTTGCAATGGAAGCAGGTTCTTTACAGGCTGATTTGTGGATTGCTTTTTGGTTTTTTCCCCCATTTGTACTGGTGCGTCCAGTAAGATGCTTTCATGCATAGCATGCCCAGTCCTGCACCTACCATTACATCACCAATATAATGTTTGTTGTTGGCCAAGCGCAATGCTCCAACAGCAGACGCCAATCCGTACGACGCGTATGGCATCCAGGCAAAACGGTCTTTGTACTCCTCGCTCAAAAATGTAGCTGCTGCAAAAGCCTGCGCCGTGTGCCCGGAGGGGAAAGAATGGTAACCGCTTCCATCAGGACGCAGTTCATGCGTGGTGTTTTTTAACAGCGTAGTTACCCCCAGCATCAACATCTCTCCTTTCATCAAAATGGCGGTGCGGTTCGCGAAATCGGTTTTTGATTTTATACCAACAGCGTCGAGTCCATAAGCAACGAATATGGGTAAAAACTGCAGAACATCATCTGCGTGAGTCCTGAACCCATATATGTGTTCGTTCCGTTCTTCGGCTATTTCGTTTTTAAAAGATTCCTGCCCGTTGCCACCTACCATCAAACCGCCAAGGATGAGTCCAGCAGGTATATAGGTCTTCTTGTATTCGAAACGCTCATATGCAGGAGGTGTAACGGGTGCTGTTGTTTGCGCGCACGCATTTACGCATAAAACCAGGAGCAGGGGAAAAGCAAAAACATACTTCATACGGCGATCACACTTCATGCTGAAATACTTCTTACTGCAAATTTAAGCGACAATTTGGAACAAATTCTACATTCAGAAATGTACCGAAAAGCTGTGCATGTTATTTTTAAACTCGTACCTGGGCGTCCAACCATGCCTGTTGCCGGTTTGGCTGGCAATAGCGCCAACCTGCAAACCGGTGATTTTGTCTTCCGGTGAATCTTTTGCCGAAATAATAATAATCCCGTCCTGCCTGCCTTCTTTTTTAAGCTCCTCCAATATCTTCATTCCGTCGCTTCCCGGCAGCACCAGGTCAAAAACGATCACCCGTCACCACACGCCATAAAAAAACCGGCCCGCATTGCGGAGCCGGTTTCAGGGTTATTTACTTTTTGTTTGTTACTGTACCTTAATCTCAATTCTGCGATTCATCTTACGTCCTTCCTTCGTTTTGTTATCCTCAATCGGGTTAGCAGAACCGAAGCCTCTTGTCGTCATCCTGTCTTCATTAATTCCTTTGCTTACCATGTATGCCTTGGCCGCATCGGCTCTCTTTTGCGAAAGTGGCTGGTTTACCTTATCACTGCCGGTACTGTCTGTATATCCATCAATGGTTACATTCACAGTAGGATGGTTGTTCATGTAAGATACTGCCGTATCCAGCACCGCTTTACTACTGGCCACCAGCACTGCACTTCCACTCTTGAATGCAATTTCGTACGATTTAATGCCTATCACGGGGCAACCTGCATTATCCTGCGGGCCTGCTTCATTGGGGCACTTGTCAACATCATCGATCACGCCATCGCCATCGGTATCCGGTATGGGACATCCACCGTAAGCGGCAACGCCTGCTTCGTTGGGGCATTTATCTTCTTCATCGTTAATGGTGTCGCCATCGGTATCGGGTATGGGGCAGCCAGCGTATTTGGGAAGACCAGCCACGTCAATACATTTATCTTCTTCGTCGTTTACGCCATCGCCATCCTGATCGGGTATGGGGCAACCCTCGTATTTGGCGGTACCGGCCTGTGTTATGCACTTGTCTGTTTCATCATTCAGTCCATCGCCATCCGTATCGGGTATGGGGCAACCCTGGTATCTTTCCAGGCCCACAACGCC
>DASUFG010000104.1:0-11651 GCA_036274715.1 Agriterribacter sp. | reverse complement strand
ATTTAATAAAAAACATGTCGGAATGGACTAGTGCAAACTGCGGTTGGTTTTGAACTCCTACAATAAGACCTATTTAGCTGGCTAACTCACGATTATTCGAATATTTCACGAAAGTATTATTTGCATTCACAATGATGTTTTGGTTTACATCAGGTATTTAACCCACCGCAAACATTTATACATTGCCCGGTGATATAACTGCTCCAGTCGCTGGCCAAAAATAAAACGACTTCGGCAATATTCTCCCCGGTTCCAAAGCGGCCCAGCGGAATCTCACTTTTATATTTTTCTGCGGCCTCTCCTTCTTTGAGGTAGCCGGTCATGTCGGTTTCAATAAAGCCCGGGGCAATGGCGTTACAACGGATGTTGCGGCTGCCCATTTCTTTGGCTATACTTTTTGTAAAACCAATAATGCCAGCCTTGCTGGCCGCATAGCTGCTTTGCCCGGCATTACCTGATACGCCAATGATAGAGCTCATATTGATGATGCTCCCGCTTTTGGCTTTCATCATGGGGCGGATGACCTGTTTGGTAATATTAAACACGCTTTTGAGGTTGGTGTTGATTACGTCGTCCCACTGCTCTACAGACATGCGGAGCAATAAGTTGTCTTTAGAAATACCTGCATTATTTACGCATATATCAATCGATCCGAATTCTTTAAGCACATCGTTTACTAAGGTTTCACTTTGTGTAAAATCACCTGCATTACTTTGGTAGGCCTTTGCTTTAACGTTCATTGCCTGCAATTTAGCTTCCAGCGATTTTGCTTTATCTACACTGCTATCGCTTACATAAGTAAATGCAATATGAGCACCATGTTCTGCCAGTTTAAGTGCTATGGCTTCGCCAATACCCCGGGCGGCGCCCGTTACAATCGCTACTTTGTTGAGGAGTAATTTCATGTTTGTTTCTTAAATTGATTTGCAAGATAATAGAAAGTATTGTAATTCAGTCTGGCTTCACCAAACACACGCAATCGATAATTGTACAGTATTCTATTGCGTCACTTGCAGAATAATGACTTACTATTTTTTAATTCCTTATCCACAAAGTCCCTGCTTAAATTTGACGCAAATGAAGGTTTCTGAATATTATACTTCAATTGCTTGAAGTGCCAGGAATTGTACAACCCGTGAAAAATTCAAACGGGGCTTTTTGACTAAACGACAGAATAAGACCTGAACCGGAGAATTTCTTCTATCAGGTTTCTTTCATTGCTCAACCTCGGCACTTTATGTTGTCCGCCCAATTTTCCCTTACTTTTCAACCATTCGTTAAATAAGCCTTTGGGTAAAATATGCACTACGGGTTCGCTTAACGCGATATTTTTATAGCGCTTGGCTTCATAATCACTATTAACGCTTTGCAACGCTTTATCCAAAGCTTTGATAAAAAGGCCGATATCGGAGGGTTCATTTTCAAACTCAATCAGCCACTCGTGCGCGCCATTACTATCATCAGTGAAATAGAGCGGGGCCGCGGTGTAATCGTTTACTACAGCGCCGGTTTTTTCACAGGCCAACGAAATGGCCTTGTCTGTATTATCAATGATTACTTCTTCACCAAAAGCGTTTATGTAATGCTTTAGTCTCCCACTCACTTTAACCCGGAAAGGGAACAGCGTGGTAAACTGTATGGTATCGCCTAATAAATAGCGCCATAAGCCTCCATTGGTGCTGATTACCAGCGCATAATTCTTACCGGTTTCCACGCGGTTTAGTCCAATGGTACGGGGATTATTTTTGCCATATTCTTCAATAGGCATGAATTCCATAAACACGCCGTGATCAAGGTATAAAAGCATTCCTTCATCATCTGGTTTATCCTGCGCGGCAAAAAAACCTTCACTGGCATTGTAAGTGTCAATATAATAGATGTCTTTGCCTACCAGCTTGCGGAACTGTTCTCGGTAAGGGGTAAACGAAACACCGCCATGCAGGTATAGTTCAAGCGATGGCCATACTTCAGCGATGCAGCTTTTGCCGGTAATTTCCAGTATTCTTTTAAATAACACTAATGTCCAGGTGGGCACCCCCGAAATGGAAGTAACATTTTCGGCAATGGTAGTGGTGGCTAATTTTTCAATTTTTGTTTCCCATTCATCCATCAGGGCAATAGAGAGTTCCGGGGTCCTGATCCATTGCCCCCACATGGGCGAATTTTGTAAAAGCACTGCACTCAGGTCACCGAAATGTACCTCTTCATTTACCTGGTTAATGGTATGGCTTCCGCCAATAACCAGCCCCTTGCCCGTTAGCAGGTCCGACTCGGGGTTGAAATTGTAATACATCGTCAGTGTATCCTTGGCGGCCTTATAATGACAGTCTTCAAGACTCTCTTTGCTTATGGGAATGAATTTGCTTTTGTCGCTGGTGGTACCACTGCTTTTGGCAAACCACCGGATAGGTGTATTCCATAAAATATTTTCCTCCCCGTTCATCATCCTTTGTATATAAGGTTTCAGGTCGTCATATTCATGTATGGGAACCGCCTTTTTAAAATCGCGGGTGGAAAATAAAGACGAAAAATCATATTTACGGCCAAACTCAGTATACTGTGCGGAGGTAACCAGGTCCTGCAATACCTCGCGCTGCGAAGCCACCGGATGCTGCACCCAGGCTTCTATTCTCCAGAGACGCATCCGTGCCAATTGCGATATGGTTGTGCTTAATATTCCCATGTAATGTTAGCAAAATAAAGAATTTGCAAGAAATAAGGGAGTACAATTGAAGATATGAACCGAGAACCTGGTTGTAAATGGAATAACGCAGGTAGCTATTATCCCTGTATTAGTGCAGGTTTGTTATTTTTTGAGCATCAATTCATCCTACAATATGGTTTCGTCTTTTGCTCCTCCAGCCAATGCCTTCATGGCTTCATCGTGGAGGTAATCTTTTCTTTTTAATTCAAAATTGCGACCAAGATAAAGTCGCTTTACCTGGTCATCTTCGGCCAATTCTTCCGCTGTACCGTGTTTAAATATTTTCCCGTCAATGAGTAAGTAGGCCCGGTCGCAAATGGAAAGGGTTTCGTTTACATTATGATCGGTAATGAGGATGCCGATGTTTTTATATTTAAGCCTGGCTACCACTGCCTGTATATCTTCCACGGCTATAGGATCCACACCCGCAAAAGGTTCATCCAGCAAAATAAATTTGGGATCTACCGCTAATGCGCGGGCGATTTCCGTTCTGCGCCTTTCACCTCCACTCAGGGAGTCGCCGTTGTTTTTGCGTACATGGTGCAGGTGAAACTCATCAAGCAAGGCCTCCAATTTGTCTTTTTGCTGGGCTTTACTGAGGTTGGTTAGTTCCAGCACAGCTGAGATATTATCTTCTACGCTCAATTTCCGGAATACTGATGCTTCCTGCGGCAGGTAGCCAATCCCTTTTTGGGCCCTTTTGTACATCGGCAGTTTGGTAATATTCCTGTCTTCCAGGAAAACTTCGCCTTCATCGGGTTTTATGAGTCCTACCACCATGTAAAAAGTAGTGGTTTTACCTGCACCGTTAGGACCTAAAAGTCCAACAATCTCTCCCTGGCTTACCTCTACCGATACCTGGTTTACTACGGTACGGCTGCCATATTGCTTTACTAAATTCCTCGTATGTATAGTTGAATTCAAATGGGGCTGATTTCAGCAAAAATACAGGATTGAGCTATTCATAGTGCGGGTAAAAAATACTTTAACAGCTATTTGAAAGCATTGACTGCCATGGGTACATGATGATGAAAAGCAGCAGAAAAAGTGTGATGTACCATGCCAGGATATGGCTAATGCTGTCTTCAATGCGATTTCAATTCAGTGTCAAATATGTAATATAGAAGGATATCACGAGCCTGGCAACCTGTTTTTGATATGCGTTGTTTGAACTATGTTTGCACATTATTTGTAAAAGCACAGTTGGAACAATGAAAGTTACGGAGCACCTGCAGCAGGCTAAAGGAACATTGGTCTCTTTTGAAATATTACCGCCATTAAAAGGCAAAACCATTAATTCCATTTATGATCACCTGGATCCGTTAATGGAATTCAAACCTTCTTTTATTAATGTAACCTATCATAGGGCAGAACATATTTTCAAAAAAAAGGCGGATAGCAGTTTTGAAAAAGTGGAGATCAGGAAGCGACCCGGAACTGTTGGCATATGCGCAGCCATTATGAACCACTATAAAATTGACGCCGTTCCGCACCTGATCTGCGGAGGGTTCACAATCCGGGAAACGGAAGACGCGTTGATCGACCTTTATTTTTTAGGCATCGATAATGTGCTGGTGTTGAGAGGGGACGCGGCAAAGAATGAAACTTCTTTTGAGCCGGAACCTGAAGGTCACCGGTATGCCATTGACCTGCTCAAACAAACGGTTAACCTCAACAATGGTATTTACCTTGAAGATGATATCCGCAATGGGTTCCGCACTAACTTTTGTATGGGCGTGGCGGGCTATCCCGAGAAACATTTTGAATCGCCCAACCTTGCCACAGATTTGCAATATGTAAAGGCCAAAGTAGATGCCGGCGCTGAGTATATTGTAACGCAAATGTTTTTTGATAACCAGAAGTATTTCGACTTTGTGAAAAACTGCCGGGATATTGGCGTTACAGTTCCCATTATTCCGGGATTGAAACCTATTTCATCCAAAAAACAGTTGAGCGTTATACCCCGTACTTTTAACGTAGATATACCCACCGACCTGAGCAACGAAATATTACAATGCAAAACGGACGAAGATGTTGAACTGGTGGGAACAGAATGGCTCAAACAACAATCCATCGAATTGAAACGAGCCGGTGTTCCTATTCTGCATTACTACACTTTAGGTAAACCCCGCATCATCCAAAATGTAGTAAAAGAAATTGTATAGGCTTTTTTCAACGTCAGTTTAACATGCTTTGAAATACCGGTTCGTTTATTTTAACCGGGTATTTCTTTTTTAAACGGGCAAGCCACTTCTCTTCCAGCACCGCCTGGTAGTCATTGATTACCAATCCTTTTGCTTCTTCAAAACTTCTTGGGGCAGGCTCTTGATAAACCTTTAGTATATACACAAAATTAGTGGAGCCGTTATTGATATCGGTTACCGGCACTGTTACCTGTCCCGGTTGCAAATTTCCGTTGCCGCCCGGAACTTGCGCTAATTCAACCCTGGCGGAATCTGCAATAATATTTCCTGAAGAACTTTCTGCCAGGGTTTTCCATTTTTTTACATAGTTATCAATATCGCGTATTACTTCATCGGCAGTTTTGCGGTCGGCTGCGGTAAAGAAAATAGCGTTTACACTGGGACCCCAGGTATATTTTTCCTTGTGCTGATCGTAATATTGTTGCAACCCCTTGCTGTCTTCGGCAGCTTTATTCCAAACTTCCTGTTCCATAATTTCAAACAGCAGGTTTCCCTCTTCAAATTCGGTTAATTGGTTTCGGAAGGCGCTGTTATAGTCTTCGAGATGATTGCGGTAATATTCTTTTGACGATTGCGAAACAAAATCCTTCATGATAGCAGGATAAGCGGCTGGAGAAAAATCGCTGTAATTATGCCTTACGGTTTCAACATAGCTTAACCATGCTTTCATCGTTTTATCCTCTTTTGCAAACGAAAACAGGATGGTTTGATCTGCTATACCCTTCGGGTAAGAAAAATTATTGTTCACAATGAAATGGTCTGTAATTTGCCACAGCCGTTCATCGGGGAATTGCTTTTTATACCCTATGCGCTGCCCAATTTGTTCTGCAAACTTTTCATTGGCGAGAGTTACGCGATTATCCTGTAAAATGGTTTCTTTAAAAAGGTTTTCAGCCTCTGTACTGTCTTTGCTTACAGGCAGCCTTTTTATCCGCTTTACAATATGGATGCCATAGGTCGTTTCAAAAGGAGCTGAGATATCTCCATCTTTTTGTAAAGCGAATGCTGCATTTTCAAATGCTGCATCATAACGGCCCACACCAAAATCGGGCATTAAGCCACCTGTGGTATAAGCGTTTCTATCCGAACTGAACTGTTTTGCCAGGGTTTCAAAATCAGCACCCCTTTGCAGTGCCTGGTATAGTGAATCGGCCAGCTTTTTTTGTTCCTGCTTTTCTTTATCGGTAGCCGGGGAGGCATAGGCCAGTAAGATTTGCGCTGCCCGCATTTTGCCAATGGCAGGCCGCTCGGCAATTTTTTTGAAGATATGGTATCCCACACTGCTCTTAATGGGCTCAGAAAAAGCACCGGCAGGTAAAGTATAGGCAACAGACTCTAAAGTGTAAGGCAGGGAAAACACAGTAATAAATCCCAGGTCGCCCTTGTTGCTTTTTACAGAAGGATCGAGGGAATATTGCTGAGCAACGGAACCAAAATCATCTCCGCGCTTTGCTGCGCTGTAGGCTTGCTGAATTTTCTGCCAGGCTACTACGGTATCTGCCGCATTATTCATCGCGTAATTGGAGGGATCCTGTATATAACTTTCTTCAAAAGGAATAAATATATGAGAGATAAGGATGTCTTTCTGGCTGCGTTGGAATGCCTCTTTAACCAGTTCATTTACTACCTGGTCATCTATGAGATAATCTTTTTCTATTTGCCGGCGGAAGTTGAGCAAATCATTTTTTTGGTCTGCAAGGGTATCTATTTTTCGATCCTTAGCGGCTTGCACCTTTAATTTAAAACCGATATACAGGTTAAGATAATCCCGCATAGCTTGTTCGGTGCTATCGCCGGTGTTATTTTTATTAAAGGCCCGTAAGAATTCTTCTTTGTCAACTTTATGCCGCCCATAACTGAAAAGCGTTTGAGCTGGCAGGAGGTTGTACGTTAAAAGTAACACTGTAAAAAATAGTATCTTTCTCATAAAGGATATATCCTGGATATATGGTAATCTTTTGAACTTTAAAACTGATCCTATAGTAACCTATTGCCTGCTTTTCAATTGTCACATCTTCAAATTTTCAAATAGGCTATTGCTTCATTTTCACCTGCAGTAATTCGTCTATCTGTTCATAGTTTAATTTCTTGGCAATAATATTTTTATCCTTGTCGAGTAGATATAAAACCGGGGTTTGGTATACATCATACAATTGCTTGTAGCCGGGTTTACCTGCATTATATTCCGCGTCTTTTACGGCAGGTAACTGGTATACGTGTGACCAGCCTTTAATTTGATGTTCTCTTATAAAATTTAACCAGGCTTCTTTACCGCCATCAGTCATTACGCCGTATATCTTAACGCCTTGAGCTTTCCACTTATGTTGAAAAACAGAATCCAGTTTAGGTACTTCCGTTTGGCAATGACCGCAGGTAGGGTCCCAAAAACAAACAACAATATAAGGAGCCTGAAGGCTATACAACGGTGTAGGTTTGCCTGCCGTATCCACCATATTCATGTCGGCTGCTTTTTCGCCAATAAGGTTTGCCATTACACTATAAGCCCTATCAAAAACCGCCTTCCTGTATTTGTCATTCAACCAATAATCTGCCTTGCCCGTGGCATAATATCGCTCAAAAAGATTAACGAAAACTGCATCCTGTCCCATATATGTGGGATTAATATATTTTTCGGTAAGTGTTGAAAGAATAAACTTAAACATCTCTTTATTGGTACTTGCCGCATCCAATATAAAGTTGGCTGCTTTGCTCAGTGAGTCGGGATGTTGAACCAGCACATTGTTGAAATACCGCTGCAGTTTGGGTTCAAACACCGGGGTGCGTACCAGGCGTTCATCTGTGAATGATACCCCATCCCAATAATGCTGTTTGTAATACTGGTATGCAAAAGCAGAATCGTATTTACCTCCCGGCTGGTGAGCGGCATCCGGCACTTTGGGTTCCTGCAGTATCATAAAAATGGGGCTTAACAGGTGTGCGGGGTGCGCTTTAACGAACTGTTCGCGGTATTGCTGCATTTCTTTATTGAGCATTGTAATTTCTGAGCGGATTTTGCTGGAATCGGAATCCTTCGGATTGTCCTTTAATTTTTTTTGCAAGGCAAAAACCGTTTTGCCTTTTTCCTGCGCCATTTTCTGGTAGGACTGGAATAAGTCATTATCGGGCGAGTTAACGAAATGTGTTTTTCCTATAATATCAGCAGTATCAGCACTCACGGTAAAGTGTTGTTGCTGATCTATTACCATTTCGAACCAACCATTTTTTTGAGGGAAAATAATCATGTATATGCCCCCCAGCAGTTTTTCTTTACCTGTAAAAACCGCTTCGCTCTTATTATTTATAGGTATGGAATCAATGATATATTGTTTGGTGCCAAAATGATGCCCGAGGTAAAGGTAACCACCGGTGAATGGCTTAAGGGTTACATGTATCTGGTAGCCATCCTGGGCAAAAGCAAATGAGTTAAGTATGAATAATGCAATAAGTAGAAATTTTGTCTTCATAATGGTGTATCCTAATACGCGCAAATCTATCTAAAAAGTATATTGATATACAGTAATTAACGTACTATTTAGATTTTTGTTGGGTACCATTGTGAGGAGTGCCCGGCATGGTTTAAATCTGCCTTATGGTTTAAATCGTCGTCCTGCATATCATTCAAATATTTCATGGCATTGGATGAATTAATATTTTTTATTGATCCCTAAAAACTGATACGGTTTCATGAAGATCGAAGTGAATTGATGTGATCGCTTTTTAATATGTAACGATTGCAGGGTATAAATAAGTTTTTTCATTCTCCTGGTATTGATTACATTATTTTAGATATACTTGTAAATATTTCGAATCTCCATAAAATCTAAATCCAGTTATGAGGTGTTCTACGCTCTTTGCCTGCATTACTCTGACATTGATCAAAATCTCTTCTTATGCCCAGCAAATCGATTTTTCCAGGGCAGTGATATGGGTAGGTGACGAAAAGAAGATATCCTTACAAAAGCCGGTACAGGTATTGGTGGAAGAAGTTCAAAAGCGAACACAATTACAGCTCCAGGTGGTGGAGAATATGCCTGGTGAAGGCGAACAGGTTATTTATGTGCTTGTTGATAACAAAGAATCAAAACTGCCTAAAACACTGCGTGCAGTATTAAATGCTATTCCGGAACCGGGAAATGAAGGCTTTAGAATTGTGACGAAAAAAGAGGAGAATGCATTAATAATAGTAGCAAAGGATGCGCGTAGTGTATTGTATGGAGTAGGACGTTTACTACGAAGAGCAACCATGCGTCCGGGTGAATTCATGGTACCCGATAATATGGCATTGAGTACAGCACCTAAATACCCCATAAGAGGGCATCAACTTGGGTACCGTCCCAAAACGAATTCTTATGATGCTTTTTCGGTAAAACAATTTGACCAATATATAAGAGATCTGGCTTTGTTTGGCGCCAACAGCATAGAAATTTTACCTCCGCGTACAGACGATGATGATACCAGTGTCCACATGCAATTGCCTTCAGCAAAAATGATTATTGAACAATCACGTATTTGCAAGGAATACGATCTTGATGTATGGATGTGGTACCCGAATATGGGACCTGATTACAGCAACAGGGACTCCTTAAAAAATGAATTGCAGGAGCGCATGGAAGTATTTGCATCTTTGCCAAAACTGGATAATGTATTTGTTCCCGGGGGCGACCCCGGCGACCTTGAGCCCGACGTACTTTTTAGCTGGCTGGGTAAAGTGGCAATAGCCCTGCGGCAGTTTCATCCAAATGCCAAAATTTGGGTGTCGCCACAGGTTTTCCGGCCTAACCAAAAGTGGTTTGATGATTTTTTTAAACATGTGAACTCCGGCTATCCCTGGTTTGGCGGAGTGGTATTTGGTCCCTGGGTGAAAATTCCTTTACCGGATTTGCGTAAGTTAGTAAATGCCGGTATCCCAATCAGGCGATACCCCGACATTACGCACAGTTTAAGCAGTCAATATCCAATACCAGACTGGGATGTTGCCTATGCCATGACCTTGGGAAGGGAATGTGTAAATCCCAGGCCGCAGGATGAAAAACATATCCAGAATGTTTTGTGCTCTTATGCTTCCGGCAGCATTAGCTATTCCGAAGGCACTAACGATGATGTAAACAAGTTTGTGTGGAGCGACCAGGATTGGGACCCAGCCACACCCGTGTTGGAAACGCTTCGTGATTATACACGACTTTTTATGGGTGCCGATATTAGCGAGACCGCAGCGCGGGGTATCATTGATCTTGAAAAAAATATCAGGGGACCGTTGCTAACTAATTCAACAGTGGAGCAAACACTTATGCAATGGCAGCACCTGGAGCAAACCGCCACGCCTGGACTAATCAGGAATTTCCGGTTCCAGATGTGCCTGTTACGTGCTTACTACGATGCTTATGTGCAAAGGCGCTTGATTCATTCAAAAGCATTGGAGTCGGAAGCGAGAGAATTGTTAGAAAACGCGACTGCTGAAAATTCAGCATTGGCCATTCTGCAGGCAAGGATGATATTGGAAAATACGCTGGAAGACCCCACTGGATTGGCGCTAAAGCAAAAATGCCTGGTGCTGGCTGATTCGTTGTTCAGCAGTATTGGTGCACAACTCACTGTTGAAAAGCATGGCGCTATGCCGGGGAGGGGAAATTTTATCGACAATATGGATATTCCGCTTAATGATGCACCGTGGCTGTTAGATCAGTTGCAGGTAATAGAACAGGTTACAGACGACAGCGAAAGGCTTCAGCAAATAAAAGAGATGCTGCATCGTACTGATCCCGGACCGGGCGGGTTTTACGATCATTTTGGCTCACCGCAAAGCAAATACCGCGTAGTAGCCGATAACACCTGGGCGGAAGATCCCGGCAGCCTACGATCTCCAAGAATAAGTTTTGGCGTAGGGGTGATTGGCGAAGAATGGGTGCATGAGATAAGATCAAAAGGATTTTCCGGGCAAACCACCCCCGGCGCGTGGATGAGCCAGATCAATACGTTATATGATACACCGTTAAAGATCAGGTACGAAGACCTGGATACTACGGCCACCTATAAAATGAAGGTTACCTACACGGGCCGTTTCCGTTCGAAACTTAAGCTGGTAGCTAATGATAATATCATTATTCACGATTTTATTCAAACCGGGGAGAAACCTGTTTACGAATTTGATATTCCAAAAGAAGCCACTTCAAATGGAAAGGTAATCTTTACCTGGACTTGTGGTGAAGGACAAAGAGGTTCGCAGGTTTCGGAGGTTTGGTTAATGCGCAAATAAAAAACCTTCAGAACCTCCTGGAACAGGTTGAACGAAAGGAAATAAGTTGTAAACGTTGGGAACGCGTTTTGCCCAATCCCCTTATGTATTTACTATATAATCCATAATCAAATTCGCCCTTGCACCTGTCTCGCCTGTACTTGGGCATTTGCCCTCCCCTCTTAGTTCGCTTACGATGGTTTCCAACAAGGGTTGTTGAACGTGTGGTGGATAAGGAACGTCATATTCCTGTGCGCCTTCAGCAGTTTCCACCAATATTTTACTGCTTTCAAAAAAAGAAAAAGTAATTCTTCCTTTTGAGCCAATGATCTGGCACCTGTCGATGCGTTGCTCTTTGTTTATAGAGTAGCACCAGCTACCATTACCCAGTATGCCCGATTCAAATTCAAAATTAGCCACTACAATATCATCTGCCTTATACATCCCAGCCTGGTTGCGTGATATGCCCCTGGCGTATTTTATAGGACCGAAAGCATACTCCAAAAAATCA
>DASUFG010000103.1:0-13527 GCA_036274715.1 Agriterribacter sp. | reverse complement strand
AAACATCACTTTGGCGGTTTCCGCTAATTCCTCACTTTTATACATCGCCATTGCTCTCGCCCTTACTCTTTCCAATGCCGCTTCAATCTGCGCTTCCCTTGCCTGGGCTTCTGCTTTTTGCAGATCCAGGAAACGGGTATAGGTTTGTTCAAAAACCCCTGAAAACCTTTTCAGCATTGAGATTTCCGGCTCGGGTATTTCGTCAACGGTATGGAGCATAATAAAACCCTGAGTGAAAAAGAAAGTATTAAAGACGGCAGGCAAAGAAGATATTAGTTTTAAATTTATTTTATCGGGTTTGTACTCCGGAAAATGCATCTTAGCTTTATTCATTATATAAGTTGTCCAATTGACTCTCTGTTGTCCAACCAATTTAAAATAGAGATGATCTTTGTTTTTCAGCCATGCATTATATAATTGCTTCAAATTTTCCTGCTCATTCATTGGAACTAAGTCCGGGCTGGGAATTACTTTACCGTCAAAGCCCGTATAAAAAAATTCGCAGCTTTGATTTTTCTTATCCATAATTCCTATGAGACATCTTTTCGGAGTAATTCCCAGGTTCATAAATTGCTGAAACAGAACGCCCGTAGTATCTGCAAGCTCGCTACTGTTATGCATTGCCATCGTTCTTGCGCGTACCCGTTCTAATGCCAGTTGTATTTGTGCTTCTCTTGCCTGCGCTTCAGCTTTTTGCAGATCGAGGAAGCGGGTATAAGTGCCGTCAAACATTATGGCAAATCTTTCCAGCAGTGCAATAGTTGCATGCGAATGCGGCTCAGTTGTAGAAAGAGTGAGTATTCCTTTTGAAAAAAAAGCGATATGGATGACCCAGCGATCTTCTTTGTATTCGAGATTTGATAATTTTTTCCGGTATACATTATAGCGTTGCAAATCATTACCGGAAATGTCTATCACCAACGATTTCCTTTGTTCTTTCCAGGCAGTAAGAATTTTTTTCATCACAACCGGCTCATCCAGATCAACCCGGGCTGGTTTTTCCCATTGGAAACCGTATAAGGTTGAATACAATTCCATGATATTGTCTTCCTCCCTGAAAATTCCGATAGAAATCTGCTCACTGGTTGCTCCTAAATCTTTAAACTGCTGAAAAAGCAAAAATGAAGTTTCCGCCAACTCATTGCTTTTTTGCATCGCCATTGTTCTTGCACGGATTCTTTCCAATGCCGCTTCAATTTCCAGCTCCCGGTTTTTTTGTTCCAGTTCAATGGTGCGGCGTTTAACTGCTTCCTTTAGTTCCTGGTTTTCTTTTGCCATCCTTTCAAATGCAATGGTTTCACCTTCCTGCACCATGTTGTCCGGGAAAGAACCATGCTGATGAATCAATTTCCAGCCATTTGAATAATGCTTGAATAGAGATGATAATCTTGATTTGGCGTAAAATGTCCAATCATTTCCTGACAGTATATATAAATCCATCTGCTCAATAACCAATACCATTTCATCCACCGGAACGATATTGATGTTGCGATTTCTGAAATCTACTTTACCTGCTACTTCACCGGCTGTGGAGGTAAAAAAATTGGCAGCTCCCTGTTTATCGGTAAACACTTCATTTTCGGTTGAGCCAAACATGGTAATGCTCTCACCGATATAATCAATATTCTTATTTGTATCGCCTTTCATGTAGGCATCCCAATAGTCGAGATAAACCTGCATTACTTCCATTTCCAGTTCTTTACTCAGTTTCATTGTTAATCAATTAACGGGTAATACGATTATAAACTCAGCTCCTTCCATCGTTCCTGTCTGTTAATACATACCTGAGTCACACTGGCCGCCGGCAAGCGGACTCTCCACTTTCAACTCGCCGTCGTGTACTTTCACAATATCGTTGTTTGTCTGAATCACGGATTTATATGGATTGATGGATTTCGCAGATTTACTTTCATAGAACAAGTCTTTTTAAGGTTAGGTTTCTATTGCCAAAGTTGATCAAAAGACCAACTTCCAGTTTGTAAGCTTTATCTAAAACTTGGCAAGATGAACATCTCCCAACAGAATAATCGCTTTGAGCTCCACCAACATTTTTTCTTCCACAACAAAATCAGCCCGTCTCGTTCCAATAGGCTCGTTAAGGTCTTTATAAAATATTTCCTGTTCAATTTCACGTGCGAAGGATAACCCAGCTTGTCCAAATTACCATGCCAGTGCCCGTTGATAGATTACTTCCTGAAACCCCTGCCTTGCCGGCAGGCAGGCGTTTCCGGGAAACTTATGTACTTCAAAGGATGCACCAATGATTTTTTCAGTAATATCTTTATATTTTAACTCAGTCATCGTGTTATTAATCAGTGAAATCCTTTAATCGGCTTAATCCGTGATTCAGACAACAGGTAATTGAACAACAAACTCACTCCCCTCTCCCACCTTTGTCTCTACTTTTATTTCCCCACCATGCGCTTTCACAATATCATAGCTCAAACTCAACCCTAAGCCAGTACCTTGTCCGGTAGGTTTGGTGGTGAAGAAGGGTTGAAAGATTTTGCCTACTACTTTCTGCAGGATATCCTTCAACGCCAATCTTTTCCATCCTCCTGCATCATTCCTCTTCGTGATCCGCACTCGTTATATATGTAACCTGCCGTTCATCCTTGTCTTTCAGATCGGCGCTCCGCTCCAGTCCTTTCATGCCCCAATGCAGCATAACCGGAATAAGTACCGGTATAAAGCGTGATACCACCGGAAGAAAGAACGCGACCAGCAATGCCATCAAAAATATAACCGGGATCACCAGGCTCCTGTATACCCCAAGCTTTATCCTGGCGGCAGATATTTTATGTGTAAGCAGGTTGCGATGAGGATTGCTTACATACACCCATAACCACCAATTCATAAAACCGGTAAAACACATGTTGGCAACATATACCGCATAAGGAAGAACCATGTGTGTATCGGCACCATATTCCCCCAGCAAACCCGAACTGAACGGAAGTAAAACAATCGTCATTAAAAACCCAAGATTTAACCACACCAACGAAATGGTATAATTCTTTACATAACCAAATATGCGATGATGCACCGACCAGTAGTGCCCGATAATGCCGAAGCTGATGAAGAAGCCCAAAAATTTAAGCGAGTGATGGGAGAGATAATGCCACAACCCTGCGTCGGTATAGATATTTAATTCCTCGCGGTTGGGCACTTTGATCTCAATGACCAGTAACGTGATGCAAATGGCAAAAATACCATCGCTGAAAAGAATAAACCTTTCCACCTGGAACTGCGTACGTGAAATGTCGTGCCTGGGATGATGCATAAATGACTTTAAGATTTTACTTGTTTACAAATTGAATGAACACTGCATGTTGAGATTTCGTTTTCACTTTCTAATCTCTAATTGCCGATTCTTAAATACCGCGATCAAGATATTCAGGCACGCAAGGTGATGGTAAACACCGTTCCCTCACCCCGTCCGTACAGGCGCGGGCGGGCTTTTTGCCTCCACATCCATCTTGCCTCCATGCGCCTTTACAATATCATACAGTGTCTGAATCACACATGTCCCGATCCAATCGGGAGATTTGCACGAATTGGTGGATTTCACTGATTTCGTCTTCAGAGAACGAGTCTTTTAAAGGTTAAGCTTTTGCTTCCAAAATTGATTAGCAATGCCACCTCAAGCTTATATGCTTTCAAATAATTAAGTACTTGTGCAAGATGAACATCTTCTAACTCGATGATCGCTTTTAATTCTACCAATACCTTTCCTTCCACAACAAAATCAGCCCGCCTTGTTCCAATCGGTTCGTCAAGATCTTTATAAAATATCTCCTGTTCAATTTCCCGCGCAAAGGAAAGACCTGCTTGAGTTAGCTCCCAAGCCAATGCGCGTTGATAAATTACCTCCTGAAAACCATTACCCAAAAACTTATGTACCTCGAAAGAAGCCCCAATAATTTTTTCGGTAATATCTTTATGTTTTAACTCAATCATCGTCTTATTAATCAGTGAAATCCTTTAATCGGTTTAATCCGTGATTCAGACAATGTGATTCAGACAACAGGTAATTGAATAATAAACTCACTCCCCTCACCTTCTTTAGTCTCTACTTTTATTTCCCCGCCATGGGCCTTTACAATATCATATGCCAATGATAATCCTAGTCCTGTTCCCTGCCCGGTTGGCTTGGTGGTAAAGAAGGGCTGAAATATTTTATCAACTACTTTTTGAGGAATGCCGTTGCCATTGTCGGTTACTGAAATCAAAATCTTATCGCCAGTTTTTTTTGTGCTTGCTGAAACGGTTGGCTCAAACCTTTCGCCTTCCACCTTTTTCCTTTCATTTACAGCGTAAAAGGCATTGCCGATTAAATTGAGCACAACTCTCCCAATGTCCTGCGGAACAATATCTATTTTCCCAATCGCTTCATCGAAATCGGTTTTTATCGTTGCGTTGAAACTTTTATCCTTTGCCCGCGAACCATGATAGGCTAAACGTACATATTCATCAACCAATGCGTTAATGTCGGTGGATTCTGTTACCCCACTGCTGCCGCGACTGTGCTGGAGCATCCCTTTTACAATATCACTCGCGCGTTTTCCATGATGATTTATTTTCTCCAGGTTTTGTTTTATTTCTGTGGTAATTATTCTGGCTTCTTTTACATCGCCTTTGTTAAGCTCAGCATTCATTTCATCAATCATTTCATTGCTGACTTCGCTGAAATTGTTTACAAAGTTCAGTGGGTTCTGTATCTCATGGGCTATACCCGCTGTAAGTTCGCCAAGCGAAGCCATTTTTTCGGATTGGATGAGTTGAGACTGGGTGGATTTGAGTTGGTCGTAGGCAATCTTCGCGTTTTGAGCGTGCTTTTGCTCTATTTGAAAGAGCTTTTTGTTGGTCCGAGCCCTGTAAATAAGAAAGCTGATGCTCAGGAGTGCCAAAAAAGCGGTGGTAACAAGTGCCCAACGAAGGGTTTTGCTTAGCCGATCGTTGAGTTTTTGTTGATTTTTTAGGTTGAGGATCTCTGCCTTGCTTTTTTCTACCCCATATTTTGTCTCCAATTGAATAACCTGGCTGGCAGTCGACTCATTCAGTATACTGTCGCTGATACGGTGATAACTAACAAAGAATTCGTAGGCTTTCTTAAAGTTATGGTTGCCGGCCTCCAGGTCCGCCAGTTCTTTATAGGCCCGTCTTATCCCTTTCTTATCACCAATATCTTCTGCAATATCCAAACCTAAGGTAAAATAGTAGCGGGCTGAATCTGTATGGTGCATTGTATTATGGATCAGCGCTATTTGGTGGAAACTTTCGGCCATTTCTTTTTTCAGTTCCAATTTCTTCTTGATGGCCAGCGACCGGTGGTGATTATTAAGCGACTTTTCAAATTCACCCATTTTACCCTCCACCATGCCAATATGCTCCAGCGCCAAAGCGATGCCCCGCTCATGGTTCAATCTTTCATAAATGTCCAGGCTTCTACGAAAGACATTTAATGCTTTGACATTGTCTCCTTCATTGGCGTAAAGACCCCCGAGGTTACTGAGCGCCATAGCTACGTTGGCCTCATCTCCCAAATTTTCAAATATTGATTTTGCACGTTCAAGGTATTCTATAGCCTCCTGGCTGCGGTTCAGTTCCTTCATGATTATTCCCAAATTGTTAAGGGATAATCCAATCGTTGAGGAGTCTCCGGATGCTTCATCCAAGCGTAGCACCTGTAGCTGGTAGTTTAAGGCTTCTTCTAAATCTCCCTGGTGTATACAAATATTAGCCATACTGTACAATCCACTTGCCAGCAATAGCGTATCGTGCCGGACTACATCGCTCTCTAAAAAAGCCTTCAGGTAATTTGTGGCGGTCACATAATCACCTTTTCCGTCGGCTACACGGCCAAGATAATATTGACCCAGCGCTATTCCCTTTTCATTTTCAATACGCTGGCCAAGTTCATACAGCAATGTGCCATATTTCCTGGCAGAATCGAGTTGATATATTCCTGTAAAATATAATTGGGTAATTTGTTTTAAATTTACAACAGCAGAATCACCATCCGGAAGTTCAACTAAAATCCCTTTTAAACTGTCAAGTGTGTTCTGTGTCGCTGTTAATGACCTGGATTGACTGTTAACGACCAGGGGGAAGAAAAGACATACCCAAAAAAGAGTATGCAAAAGGTGTTTGATTAGTCTTTGCCGTTTGCTTTTTTCAGTCACCGTAGCAATTGCCATCGCCACTAAGTTCGATATTACCCACCCGGTATCTTGTAATACTATTTTCATCTTAGCAGGAACTGAATCAAAACCAGTTTTGATTGTTGCCTTGTAAAACCTGGTTGGGAACCCGCAGGCAGCTCCTGGAAAATCCTTTATATGCCTTATTTTTTTCAAGCCGGGTTATTATTAAAGAGGACAAAAAGGATGAGGTTGAGAAAATTGGGTGCCTTAAAATGATAGCACTAACCGCCTAAAAGATAATTCTTTTCAAAAAAATCGGCAAGTTTCTTTTGCTTTACTGTCCTTGAATAGAGGTGCTACCCTTTACATTGTATTTTTATTAGTGGTTAAACAACGGATTTTAGTAAATTGTAGTTTTTTGAAAACAGTTCCCTTTGAACCTACGACAATCTATTTTATCGTTCCTGCAGGTACGGGAGTCCGAAAGCAAACTGGTATCCCGACTTTTCATCTTCGAGTTTTTCCAGGGCGCGGCACTCGCCATAGTATTTACCACCGCTATTACCCTTTTTCTGCAGCAGCTCCCCATCCAGGACCTACCGAAGGTATTCGTGCTGTCTGCCTTTTTGCTGTGGGTTGCCGCTTATATCTATCACCGGCTCGAGAAGATGTTCTCCGCAGCCAAACTGGTATTGGTGGTACTGCTCTTCAACATGACGAGCATTTTGTTTTTTTTGATGGCGATGAGCCAGGAAACACAACCCTGGTTTTTGTTTGCTTTTTTGGCCACTTTTAATATCCTGTACCTGCTTAATAATCTCGAATTCTGGGGACTGGCTTCCCTGCTTTTTGATGTGCGCCAGAGCAAGCGGCTTTTTTCGGTAGTGAGTGCCAGCGACCTTCCCGCAAAGTTATCGGGCTACCTGCTCACCGCCTTACTGGTGCCCATGATTGGTACTGAAAACCTGTTATGGGTAGCACTCGCATTTATGCTGATTTCACTCCTGTTGTATAAACCGTTGGTACGTGTTGATGAAATCAGGGACATGGCAAAGTCCACCCACGTCCATCACACGAACAGCGTTAAAACGGTTCACAAAGTCATTACCGGCAATAGCCTTATCCTTATCCTGGCATTGATATCTTTCTTTTCTCTATGCTGCCTGATTGTGGTTAATATTATTCTGTATGGATATATCAAGCACGAGTTCAAGAATGATAAGGAAATGCAAAGCTTCTTTGCCATTTTTCTTGCCATAGTACGGTTAATTACGCTTGTAGTTAAAACGGGGGTGACCAATAGGCTGGCTGATAAATTAGGCATACAGCGTTCATTGATCATCACGCCTGCCATCCTGCTTGTTATTTGTATAGTAGAGATCTTTTTTTCGATGAAAACCGGTTCCGGTAAATCCACCTTGTATATTTTTGGTGTTATGGCGCTTGTCACGGATGTATTGCGAATGGCAATACTAACGCCGGTTATGCTGGCTGCTATGCAGCCCCTACCCACCCACCAGCGGCTTAGCGGCCATACGATTCTGAAAGGACTGATGGATCCCTTTGCCTTTTTAGCCATGGGCAGCCTGTTATGGTTTATGAGCACCTCGGGCAAGGAACTTGATCTTGCCTTTCTGGGTTTTATTTTGGCGGGACTTATTGTTTGCTGGATGGTTACTGTATTATTTGTCGACAAGCACTATGCTACCGCACTTACTACCGCTATCCGAAACAGAACCCTCAACGCAAGAAATATTTCCATCACAGACAAGGAGTCGCTCGATATCCTCCTGGAAAAAATTAAAGGAGGAAATGAAACCGAGGCAATCGGGGTGTTAAACCTGGTGGCTTCCAATAATAAGGTCCGCGAAGATTTTATTGCTGCCGCACTACAGCATTCCTCTGCCACTGTAAAAAAATATGCACTGTTGCTTTTGCAACAAAACAACTACCCTGCACTGTTACCCCAGGTTAAAGCCATGCCGGAAGATCCATTGCAAAAAAACATTCTTCCCGAAATCATACAAACCATCAGCAAAATTAATCCCGCGGAGGACTTATCCAGCTTTATCGGGCATGAAGATTTGCCGGTTGCCGCGGCCGCTGTTGACGCTACCTTAATGCAAAAAGGCGAGGATGCGCATGAAGCCATGGAGAAATTGCAGGAATGGCTGGCATCTCCAAACAAAGAAGAGCAGATAACGGGATTAAGGCTGGCAGCCAATGCAAAGGTAAAAAGTGTTACCGGCAGCATTTTAGCGCTTATGCATCATGAGAATGCGGATGTGAGAAAAGCTGCCATGGAAGCGGCAGCGAAACATGGAGACGACACACTTACAAAAAATCTATTTACTACTTTTTTAGAGGCAGAAGACGACAAGTATGCTATGCTGGCGCTATCACAAGTGGGTGATAAAACCTTACACAGCATTCAGGAATATCTTCTGAACGAAAAATGTGAGGGTGTAAAAAGCCGTAAGCTTTTCAGCGTTCTTTCACGATCCACACACCCGGAGGCCGCGAACGTATTAAGAACATGCATCACTTCTTTTCCAAAAAAATCGACATTAATTATACCGGCAATAATACAGAAAGGCGTTGAAGTAACCGAAGACAGGGCAGTGTATGAAGCTATTTTAGTCAACCAACTTAACGCCGCCGGCGAACTATTGTTTTCGATTCATTTTCTTGAAAGCCAGCAGAACGGAGACCAGCACATTCGAAGCGCTCTTTATAATGAACTTGCAGATATCCAAAAACACTGCCTCGAACTGTTCACTTTATTATACGACGCAAAGAAAATAAAGAAGGTAAAAGAAGGACTGTCGCTCAATACCAAGGAATCTATCGCCAATGCGCTGGAGCTTTTGTATATACACGTACCTCATGTTTATGCCGGAACTTTTGTAAGTGTGTTTGAGCATAATACCGTACAGGAAAAATACCAGCTATTGAAAAAAACAGTAAAAGAACCCATGCTTTCTGAGGAAGTGATTACAAAAAATATTTTGTTTGATGTAAATTATTCCTATAATTACTGGACAAAAGCGTGTGTACTATATAGCTTCAGGAACAGGAACCTGCCATTCAGTAAGGCCTTCATTCATCCTTTTACCCTGGCAGATAGTGGCGCATTGCGGGAGATAGCCACCGTATTGATTGCTCAACATTGATTTTTCAAATATGTTAGATAAAAACCCTTCCAACCTTTTACTGATTGAAGAGACATTATTACTGAAGTCGCTCGCTATTTTTGCTGACACCCCGGAAACAATACTTGCAGAAATAGCAGAATTAACAGAAGAGGAAGAAATAGTGGCAGGAAACGACATCGTTAAAGAGGGAGAAGTGGGTAGTTGCATGTACATTATCTTTAAAGGTGAAGTTTCCATTCGCAAAGAAAAAAATGTGCTGGCTACCATGCAGGAGAAAGATTTTTTTGGAGAATTATCCTTGTTAGATACAGAAAAAAGATCGGCTACCGCCACCGCAGTAACAGATTGTATCCTCTTCCGGATTGACCAGGAGCCCTTTTACGATTTGCTTGAACAGCAACCGGAAGTACTTCGGGGAATTATGAAAATTTTGAGCAACAGGCTACGCGCAGCAAACCACCAAATTAGCGAATTAAAAACCGCTGCTTTGGGACATATCGGTTAATATCAGTGTCCGCTTATTTAATTTCCTTCTTGTTCCATTGCCACCGCACACCACCCATCAACCACCTGCCCGGCATTTGAGAACCTAACAGGTCGCTGTATTGCGTGTCAAAAACATTGTCTGCCTCTACAAAAATGGAGAGCCCGCTCCTGTAAAAGCTATACGCCGCTTTTACATTGGCTACAAAATAATCTTTGCTCAGCATAGCATTGATGGCGGGAGCAGAAGATGATTGCGCCTTTCTTTGTTTATACAATCCATTTACACTCAATGAAAGATGCCGGTAGTCAAAAATAATGGAGAAGTTAGCCAGGAATTTTGCATGCGAAGAAACATAAAAAGAAGGCACGGTATCACTGCTTTTGCTGTCGAGCCATACCAAACCAATGCTGCCTGTAAGGGATTGCCGCTCGTTGATGGTATGCTTATACTGAACATCCATTTCAAAACCGGTTGTATTTACGGAAGCAATATTTTTTGCCAGGGCATATACCCCTGTTGGCGAAAGATTTTCTTTGCGTGGCATCTCACTGTATGGGGTAACCGAATAATCGATCAGGCGCTCGTGAAAACGCTGAAAAAAAGTGGCGGATACTTTCAGGTAATCTTTTAAAAACCAGTCGGCTCCGGCTTCATAGCTCAGCGACCTTTCGGCTGTTAAGTCGGGGTTCCCGATCCTCCCCCCGGCTACAAATGCTTTATTGTAATTATTATATCTCTCGGTAAAATCAGCGTCTCTTATCGTTTTACCTACGCTGCCCCTGAACTGCACGGCATTGCTCCGGTAAGAAAGACTAACCTGGGGAACCCATTCATCCGGTATATTTTTAAAAGCGACCCATTGAAGCGAGGGATGGATATAAAAGTGCTGCGCCAGCTGGTAGGAAAAGGAAACAAAAGGAGAAGCCAGGTATAGCGAATGATCTCCCCTATCATTTGACCTGATGCTTTTTTGCTGGTAATTGAAGCCCGTAACCAATGTAGCCCTGGTACTTAATTTGTTTTGGTACACCAACAATGCCTGGAACAATTCCGATACATTATTGTTGGCTACTGAAGAGGGGTTATATTGATAGGTATCATTGAGATGTTTGTACCCGGCATCGAGCGTGAGGCTTTGCTTTTGGGTTTGGTAAGCCACTCTTACCTGGTTCCATAAAGATTTCACATTTTCCCGGGCGGTGTCCGATAAAAAGCTGGTGTAAAAATTTTGTGCGGCAAAATCGCGGTCATCGTAGGCAAAACGATACGCCACATTCCATTTTGAATTGATGTGATAGTTAGCCGACATAGAGGCTGTGGTATTATTAAAAAATCCCTTTGTGCCCCGCTGTTGCACGCCATCTGCATTATTGGTAATGAACCCACCACCTACGCTTAGCTTCTTCTTACTGTATAAAAAACCAGCATCTGCATTCAAAAAACCATATTCGCCGGCCGACATACCGGCAGTAATATTGGTGAGTGCTGCGTTCTCTTTCGATGCAAAGGTTTTGGTGATGATATGAATGACACCACCCACGGCATCCGCGCCATATATAGCCGATGACGCGCCTTTTAATATTTCAACCCTTTCTATTTCAGCCGGGGCAATGGGGATATAGCTTGAAAAGTGCCCGGTATTGGGGTCGTTAATCCGCATACCGTCCAATATCACCAATACTTGTTGAAAGGTGCCACCCCGTAAAACAATATCGCTTTGGGAACCCATTGGCCCGCGGGCCTGTATTTCAACACCCGGCACATAACGGAGCAACTCGTCCACCGAATGCACGGGCAATTTTTTGAAGTTTTCTCCTTTTATGATGGTGATATTTCGGCCTGTTTCGGAGGACCTTTTTTGGCTTAATGTAGCGGTAACGGTAATGGGGTCCAGTTCTATTTCCTGCGCCTGGGCAAAGGAAATCCCAATAAGGGCAAGAGCAATTAGTGGTTTGTTCATACTATTGTAAATATGGCGGCAAAAGTAGCAAAAATGTTGAATGAACTATGTATTTATTGATCGTCTGCTATCCCTTTCCTGTGATACGGTACATCAGTGTTCCAACAACTTCTCTTAAATATCCATCCCAGTTTTTGAGGGCTCCCGCGGAAGGAAGGATATAATCCCCGGGTTCAAAATCCTGTAGCGGTTTCACCATAAAAGCGGCCGGATAGGGTTGCACACCAACACCTGCCTTTACGAATGTTCTTTGCGCACGTGGAAGGTGGAGCGCTGAAGTAATTAAGAGGTATGGCGCAGGCAGGTATAACGAGTCAATTATTTTTTTGGCATTCGCGGCATTTTCGGCAGTATTTCTCGAATCACGGTCTACCGCAATGTCGGCCGCCGGCACACCCATCTTAACCAATTCCTGCTGCGCAAAATCACCCTCCCTGAAATCGCCCCGGTTAAACACAGTGCCGTCACCGGCGGCTACGATGATCTTTTTAATATGCCCGGTTTTATACAATTCCAATGCCTGGATGAAGCGGTCGCATTGTTCGCTGAAATACGTTTGATTGTCTTTTTTATTCATCCCGGCAAAGCCTCCCAGTAAAATACCGGCGCTATAATTTTCACCCTTTTTAAGGCTAATTTTCTTGGGTTGGTAAGCGAGAATGAGGGAATTAATGATAAAAGGATTAGTGAAAAACAATAACAGCACTGTACCGGCAACAAAGCATCGCTTTTTTCTGCCTTCTTTTTTAGTGAACCATCCCCACAAAAAAACAATGATGATCCACAACACGGGACTAAGCAGTACAATAATGAATTTGGAAATATAAAAAATCATGACCCAATATACATTGCCGTATGCAAAAGCCCAAGACCCGTTTTAAAGTATTTACCATTTTAATGTTGCACCACAACTTTAAACAGGCTGATTTTTGAATGGATCGCACGTCGGAATCTAAGTACCGATTCTCCGGAATGACGTTGCCGGCACTATATCTTTACTTCCCGGTATATGCACGTAAAACCCTTCACCGCTTTTAACACCGAGTTTACCTGCGGCAACCATATTCACCAACAATGGACAAGGCGCATATTTGGGGTTACCAAAACCATCCTGCAGCACTTGTAAAATACTCAGGCAAACGTCGAGCCCGATAAAGTCGGCCAGTTGCAAGGGCCCCATAGGGTGTGCCATCCCTAATTTCATCACCGTATCAATTTCTTCAACGCCCGCCACGCCTTCATACAAGCTGTAAATGGCTTCATTAATCATGGGCATTAAAATACGGTTGGCGATAAACCCGGGATAGTCAT
The DNA here is from genome assembly GCA_036274715.1 of Agriterribacter sp. GTDB lineage: Bacteria > Bacteroidota > Bacteroidia > Chitinophagales > Chitinophagaceae > Agriterribacter. The sequence goes on along the minus strand of DASUFG010000103.1, from coordinate 471 downwards.
TTACAATGCAGGGAATTTTTTCTAACTTTTTACTGATGTCTACCACCATGTCCGTTACCTCTTTCAGTGTGGCGTACCCATTAATCACTTCCACCAGTTTCATTACCGGAACAGGGTTCATAAAATGCATGCCGATTACTTTACCGGGACGTTGAGTAGCCGCAGCGATAGCGGTAATGGAAATGGATGAAGTGTTGGTGGCAAGAATGGCTGAGGCGGGAGCCACCGAATCCAGCTCTTTAAAAATTTGAATTTTGAGTGCTTTGCTTTCGCTGGCTGCCTCTATCACAAGGTCGGCATTAACCACCCCCTTCGCTATGCTGGTGAAAGTTGTCAGGTTGGATAGCAGCACTTTTTTGGTATCCTCCGTAATAATTCCCTTACTCACCTGGCGATCTGCATTTTTGGAGATGGTTTGAAGCGCCTTTTGCAATGCAGCTTCATGAACATCAACCAGGGCTACACTAAATC
>DASUFG010000102.1:0-2022 GCA_036274715.1 Agriterribacter sp. | reverse complement strand
AATGATCATGTGCGAGGTATACCGTTTATGGGCTATTGAAGGCGATGGGCATGTTAAAAACACATTGTCGTTTGCGGCTGCCGATAGCGGGGTAATTATTGCGCCGGACATTGAAATGTACCGCGAGTTGAAACTGCGCTTATTGAATGGCACGCATACCCTGAGTTGCGGACTGGCTTATTTGTGTGGATTTTCAATTGTGAAAAACGCCATGGAAGACGCCACATTCGGGCGGTTTGTGAAAGACCTGATGCTGCACGAGATTGCCCCGGCGATCCCCGGCAAAGTAAATGCAGAAGAGGCGCAGCGTTTTGGCATGCAGGTGCTGGATCGTTTTGGAAATCCCTTTATTAACCACCAGTGGATCAGCATTACCATGCAGTATACTTCTAAAATGAAAATGCGCGTGGTACCGGTGTTGGTTAAATATCTTTCGGAAAAGAACAGCGTTCCCAAACATATCGCATTGGGCTTTGCCGCTTATTTGTTGTTTATGAAAGCCGTTAAAAAAGAGGATGGGGTATACAAAGGCGAATGGAAAGGAAAGGACTATCCCATTAACGATGATAAAGCTGCTTACTTTTTTGAACAATGGAAAAACAACGACGCAAAAGACCTGGTGCAGCAGGTATTAAGCGATACCGGCTTGTGGGGCACAGATATTGCCTTATTCCCCGATTTTGTGCAATCCGTAAAGGATTATATTTCGGCATTAGCGAATGGAGACGCTTTATCGCTGGTGGGTGATTTGTAATCGTAGCTCCGCAGGAGCGGTATAATCTATCTCGTAAAGTCAATGTTAAAAATAAATTTCCGTAGCGCCCCAGCCAAAAGAAGGATGGTATTGGTTGACGAAGGACTTCACTTCTTTTTTTAGTCGCAGGATGGCATGTATTTCATCCTTCAATTTTCCGGTGCCCACGCCATGTACAACAATTAACATAGATTGGTGATGCTGTAAGGCAAGATCATAATATTTTTCAAAATTTTTTAATTGCAGGTCTAATATTTCTGCGTTGTTCATCTTTTGCCAATGGTCGGTCAGCTTTTCAACATGCAGGTCTATTACAGTGCGTGGAGGAGCGGTTGATTTAGATTTTGAGGACTCGTATATTTTGTAGCCAGCAGCGGATAATTTATCCAGGTCAGGTTTATCCTCTTTAATGTGGTCGGGATATTTTTCAAATAACAAATAGGAAAAACTGGCTTCCTGTTTTTGCCGCATTTCCTGGATTTTTTGAAATACCTGTTTTGCCTTCAATTTCAAAAATGTTTCAAAGTACGGGGCTTTTGTTTTATCGGGTTTTGGCAGTGAAAACTCAACAGAAAATTTAGGATTGTCGTTCAGGTTTTCAAAAGCCACATCATGCACGTAAAAGTCGGATAGTGGCGCGATCTCATTCTTTAGCTCAAATTCCACTGAGCCGGTAAACGCAACCTGGTAGTGGAAAAGAAATGCAGTTTCCGTTTGGTTAACCAGGTATAGCTTGAATTTCTCCACAATATCATCGTCAAACACATCTTTATCAAATACGGGAAGAAAAGCCAGCCATACCCCTTCGCTCACCTTGTATTTGGCGGTGGCTTTTTCTTTTTTAATATCATCAACGTATTGTTTCGGTTTTTTGAAATCCATTTTCTTTTGGGAAAACCGTTTGAAATAGGGGAAATCAATCTGGTCGGTATACACCGGGAAGGTAACGCCATTCACTTGTACCATCACCATTTTTTCGTTAATGATTTCAACGATTTTTCCTTCTTCATCGGATTGTAACAGTAAAATAGTATCGCCTGCCTGGTATTTCATGATGCGCGAAAATACAAAAGATAGGCAATTGGCAAGTGCTGTCTTCGTAGATAGGTGCATTCCGCTACCGGTCGGTGTCTCCCCGGCCGGAAAACCAGGCAAGGAAATTTGAAATGCACCCTCGCAAGTTAGCTTTTATGTTAGCTATGGTGAAGGTGTAGTGTTTACGTTATATCTTCGTTTTGGCTTTTTGAAGAATATTTTTGATACTGATG
>DASUFG010000101.1:0-4229 GCA_036274715.1 Agriterribacter sp. | reverse complement strand
TATGTATTGGCTGCCCTGGGATTGTTTGACGTAAAAGGATTAACCGACAGTAGGCCTATCATAGAAATTGGCAGCCCGATATTTAAAAAGGTCACCATCACCCTTGGTAATAAAAAGACATTAATCATTGAAACGGAAAATAATTCGAGCGGGAACATGTATATCCAGTCTGCTCAATTTAACGGGCAGCCACTGAACAATTGCTGGCTATACCGCGATGAATTGATGAATGGAGGTAAGATGATTTTTACAATGGGAAGCAAACCCAATACTTCGTGGGGTACAAAAATTCCACCCCCTTCAACACAATAATCCTTCTTTTCTGCCAACCGTTGCGCATGCTTATGCTCCGGTATTTAGGCTATGTTTCGTACGCTGCCCGGTGTCCGGCAATGTCTTCATCTCTGCTTATCCTACGCAACGCATCGCAGCGATTCTATAAAAAAATGTAATATTGTAAGAATATTATATCCATGAATTTTTCAATTGATCACAAGAGTCCGGTCCCGCTTCACATACAAACCGAGGAACTGCTGCGAAAAATTGTTCAAAGTCCCCAATACGCCACGGGAAAGTTATTACCTAATGAAGTAGACCTTGCCAGGCGGTTGGCTATTTCCCGAACAACGTTAAGAATAGCGATCAATAAACTTGTATATGAAGGGCTTCTCATCAGAAAGAAAGGTGTGGGAACAAGGGTAAGCAATGGTGTGGTAAGTTCCAAGTCGGTTAATTGGTTAAGTTTTTCCCAGGAAATGGAAGCCAGGAAGATTCCTATCAAAAATTTTGAACTTAAACTCAGTTGGGTAAAGCCGGAGGAAAGTGTTACTAACTTCTTTGAGATCAATGCTAACAAAAAGATACTTAAAATGGAACGATTGAGAGGGCGTCCTGAAGGGCCCTTTGTTTATTTCGTATCTTATTTCCATCCCCGGATCGGTCTTACCGGTAATGAAGATTTTCAGCGCCCGTTATATGAAATAATGGAAAAAGATCACATGATTGTGGCAAACCTTTCTAAAGAAGAAATTACCGCAATAGCAGCCGATAAATTTATTGCTGCCAAATTGGATATTAAGATTGGAAGCCCCATATTATACCGTAAACGGTTTGTGTTCGATAAAGCGGAACGACCTATCGAGTATAACCTGGGTTTCTACAGGGCAGATAGTTTTGTTTATACCATTGAGAGCAGAAGATAGCCTCTTAGCACATTTTCGAATGATTTGATGTTGAAACCGGATAAGCCAATACCTCTTTTTCGGAGAATGCAGATTTTTGCCCATCTATAAGCCCCGGATTTTTAGTGCGCGGTTTGGACGACATTTGTAGCGTGCCAAACCCGATAAGCATTAGCTGGTTTCTCCGTTTTTACCGGGAACATTTCAAAAAAATATTCACATTGCCAGTGACTAAAAATAAATTGAAAATATATGTTAATTGCATTTTTTAACTATATTTACACAATGTATGAATGTAAATACATAGTACTTATGTTCAGGCGGGCAAATATTTCCCCGAAACCCGTTTTACCAGGATGTAACCACGGGGTTATCGGGGTGCAATGAACCGCATTTCAGAATAGCTTGATTAGTTTAAAAAAATGTCCATGAAAAAAATAAATAGTTCTTAGCGAATGACTCATCATTGAAATGATGCTTGTTTCCCAGGGTCTTTAATCCATTTGGTTTTAGACTCCCATTTAAAATTCTTATTTACAAATTAATTGCTTGTATGAAATCAAAACTGCCGCAGCGCATTTGGTTTAAAACCATGTGCACCCTTTGTGCATTCGTTCTTTCGCTCTTCTCCTGTTCCACACTATGGGCAAATAATAATACTCCGCCCGAAACGCGTAATGCCGGCCTTCGAATTGAGTATAACACTTTCAATCTCCAGGATACGGTTATTACCGGAAAAATTACCGACGAGAACGGGGTGGGAATTGCCGGCGCGAACGTGTTGGAAAAAGGCACTAACAATGGGGCAATTTCGGATGCTAACGGAAACTACAGTTTAAATGTAAAAAGCAGAAACAGCATACTGGTTGTTTCCTATGTGGGCTTTACCTCCAGGGAAATTGGCGCAGGCTCCTCCGCAGGCAGTATACAATTAGAGTCGGCCGCAAAAAGGATGGAAGACGTAATCGTGATTGGTTATGGTACACAAAAAAGGTCTGAACTTACAAATGCTGTTGTACAAACAACGGGTACCGAAATAAAAAAGTCCACTAACCTTTCTGTTTCTAATTCTTTAGCCGGTAGACTACCCGGTTTATATGTATCCCAGCAAAGTGCAGCACCAGGTTTTGATGATGCGCAAATTCTTGTAAGAGGCGCTAAGACCTACAGAAATACCTCTGCACTGATTGTTATAGATGGTGTGGCTAATGCTGACCCGGATGGCTTAAACCGTTTGGATCCTAACGATATTGAATCCATCTCTGTATTAAAAGATGCATCAGCGGCCATCTACGGTACACAATCTGCCGGCGGTGTTGTACTGGTTACTACCAAGCGCGGTAAGGCCGGGAGAGCTGCCTTTGATTTTAGTTCCACATTTGGATGGCAATCGCCTTCGATGAAGGTAAAATCTGGAGATGTATTTCAATATATTAATGTATTAAATCAGAGAAGAGCGCTGGAAGGCACTACCCCGGATTTCCCACAGGAAGTTATTGACGCATATAAAAATGGTACAAGAAGGGCGGAGAACTGGTATGACGCCCTTGTTGACCCGCCTGCGCCGCAAAACAGGCAATCAGTAACCGTGCGTGGCGGTTCAGAGAAAGTGAGGTATTTCGTATCTCTCGGTACGGCTTACCAGGGTGGTATAATGAGAGGAGACGATAAAACGCAAGTGAAGCAATACAACGTAAGAAGCAATATAGATGTTTCCGTAACCAATAATTTTGAAGTTGGATTTGATCTTTCAGGCCGTGAAAAATATACCGAACTTCCGCAAAGCGGTCCCGGTGGAGATGTAGGCGCTTTTGCCAGTGTGAGTCCGTTACAGGAAGCATATATTGGCGGAGATTATCGGTATCCAGGTGAAGGCTGGTCGCATTTAAATCCTGTAGCAAGACTTTTAAGCCCGGGGTATCGCAAGTATAGATCGGATGTGTTTGGCGGCACGGCTCGTTTTAAATGGAATCTTCCGTGGGTAGACGGTTTAGCATTAGAGGGATTTTCCTCTTTGGTCAAAGCATATGAGTTTCGCAAGGTATTCAATTATGTTTGGCCATATTATGAAAGAGATGCCAATACCGGGGAGATTGTACAAAAACAATCAAGAACTGTAGAAGACATTGGGTTAAGAGAAGATTATTATCAAAGCCAGAGAATTACCAACAATATCAAACTTTCCTATAATACAGTAATAAACAACGATCATAAGATTGGAGTATTTGTAGCTTATGAGCAGATGGATTATAAAGAAGATACACTTTACTATCAACGCCTCGGCTATGACTCACCTTTGATTGACCAGCTTTTTGCGGGTAGTACAGACCGAAATAATTGGAATGGAAATGGTATTGGTTCCGAAAATGCGAGACGCAATTACTTTGGTAGATTAAACTATGAATTTAAAAACAAATACATGCTTGGCTTCAGTGCCAGATATGATGGGTCTACTATTTTCCCGGAAGATAGCAGGTGGGGTTTCTTTCCCCAGGCTTCTGCGGCATGGGTAGTGAGCAAAGAATCCTTTATGCCCCAAAATATTTTCAGCACACTTAAAGTAAGAGCATCATGGGGTCAGTTGGGCAACGACAGGGTAAATCCCTTCCAGTATATCGGAAGGTTTGTTTACGGACCGGGTTGGGTTGTTAATGGTGTAGATGCACGGGGACTTACACAGGTGGTAGAGCCAAATCCCAATATCACCTGGGAAGTCACTGAAAGTACAGACCTGGGATTGGAAATGGGCTTTTTAGACAACAGGTTAACTTTCGAACTGGATCTGTATAAAAATAAAACGTCCAATATCCTGGGCAGGCGACAGGCTTCGATCCCAGGGTATACAGGACTGGTATTACCAGACGAGAATATAGGAAGGATGGATAATAAGGGCTTTGAGTTCCAGGCCGGATACAGGCAAATGATTGGTAATGTAAACCTGAGATTAAATGGCAATATCGGGTACACCGAAAATAAAATCGTTTATTTTGACGAAACACCACAGGCAGAACCTTATCAGAAACTGGAAGGACAGCCAATCGGGTCTGA
>DASUFG010000100.1:0-10811 GCA_036274715.1 Agriterribacter sp. | reverse complement strand
TTTAAGGAAATACGTTAATTGTAGACGAAAAGAGTCCTTCCTTTTCCAGCAAAGGCCATCTCTTGTACGCCTGAAAAAGTAAAATTTGTTTCAATAAAAGGGCGGCTATTTAGATGTACTTAAAGTATTTCAGTAAATACCTCAGCCTTGTTTTAGTCATCCGGTGGACGCTTCCCGGCATATTGCGCGTTGTATTACCATCTATAACTACCGCGGGAGACATTATAGTCTCAACTGGCAGGTACCAGAAGATGTACACAGAGATTTTTTTCTGCTCAACCTGTTTCAGGATGTTTTATCTTAGTATACCAATAATAGGATTATTATTTAAAACCAGTCAACTTTTTTCAGGACGGGTCAGTTTTCAATTGGGCATTTGTACAAGGACGTTCAATTAATTCCTGCCTTCGCAAATACCCGAACGACGGCTGCCATACTAAACAGACTCTAATTTTTTGAAGTAAACTCCTATAAGCACTATGACGAAATCAATAGTAATTATTTTTCTAAGCATCGTGCTTGTACCTAACTGTCAAAACCTATTTGGCCAAACATGCGGTACCAGGCAATTAGACCCGAGAATAGCTTCATTCTTAAAGATGATTGGAAATGAAGACCTGACTATTGAACAATTTCGTAAAATACCTATCGCTCAACTTAGACTTGCGGGGCCACCTGCAATACCATATCCTGCGGCAGACGTAAAACGTATCAAAATAACTGCTGATAGTATTCCGGTATTAATTTTTAATCCTTCTCATGCAAAGAAACTTCCCATTTTAATTAATTATCATGGTGGTGGTTTTTTTCTTCCTTTATTACAGGGATTAGAATATTCATTGTGGCAGGATGCAACAACGTATTCAGCGGTAGTCTTCGCCATTGACTATCGGGTTGCTCCAGAAAACAAATTTCCAGCCGCGGTAAATGATAGTTATAATGCCTTTAAATGGATTGCCGCCCATGGAACTGAATTTGGCGGCGATACCAGCCGCATTGTATTAACAGGGAATAGCGCGGGTGCCAACCTGGTGGCGGTTATAACTCAAAAAGCAAAAAAAGAAGGCACCAGTAATAAAATAAAACTTCAAATAATGAACGGGCTTCCCGTTGATTTGAGCCCTCAAAATATGGAAACGTCGGTTTCGTACCAGGAAAATGCAAAGGGATATTGGCAAACAAAAGCTGCTTGCTATTTCGCTGTGGAACTATATGCACCTGGCCAGTACAATCATCCGGAAGTGTCACCTATACTTACAGAAGATTTGAAAGGCTTGCCTGCGGCAGTGATTATTAATGCGGAATTTGATCCGCTAAGAGATGACGGCATTCTATATGCAGCTAAACTGAGAAAGAATGGTGTAAAGGTTTGGGACAAGTGTTTCGCCGGACAAATTCATATGTTATTAGGTTTGCCGCCGAATGCCGAAGAACAAAAAGAATATGAAACAATCGTAAAAACTGCAATGAGAGAGAGTTTTCATAAATAATGGATACTTTTTTATTTTCAAATTTAATTTCCATTGTGCTTATGATTTTATTTAGCGACCATGGAAAATATTATTACCGAATATCCTCCCTCCTGGCGCAGGTTTGGTAGCTTTGCTGTGTATTGCCAGACCTGCTGCCTTATTGTTACTACACTTATCGTCAATGCACACTTACAATTTCCAATAAGCCCTTTTTATTTATTGTATAATAATCTACCGCAATACTAAACTTCCAGTGTTCTACCGATTCAACAAATCCGGCATGTACAAAATTTTCATCAAGATAACTCATTCTTTGTTCAAGCATTTCTGCACTATCCCGTAATATTGGATGATTCTCATGTTGCCAAAACTGATATTCATGGTCGGATTTATTTTCTCTGCCATATTGCCTGAATGCTCTTAACATCCACTCCTCTCTACTCTCCTGCGGATTTTTGATAATCTTATCAATCATTTTCAAAGCCCTGCAACTTTTAATATTCTTTAGCACCATTGCAGGATCATTTTTGGCAGTACATGAATATATCAGATGGAAATGATTGGTCATTAAAACCCAGGCACACATTTGCAACCCTTGATTTTTCTGGCAGTATCTGAAACTATCTAAAAGAATATTTCTGTATAAATCTCTTGTAAAAACGTCAATCCAACCTACTAGGGTTGAAGCTGTAAAACATATAGCCGCTTTATCGGTAAACTTGTATTTGTTGCTTATGGCTAACAGTTTTTTTAAAGTTATTATTGTAACTCTATAAGCAAACCTACACCTACACTTATTGTGAAAAAGTAATGCCAGGCATCAGTTCGGCTTACCCACAATACCTCTACTACAGACCTGCGCCAGCCAGAACCTGACAGGATTAAGTGATCGTTCTTTTTTCTACTGGCCTACTCATAAGAGAAAGCAAACACCGGATCAGCAAGACTACATGCAGCAAAACCGCAGGCCATAATCCCATACCGGAAAATTTTTCAATCAATGCTGCAAATACAAGAAGTGCTATCGCTCCAGCATTATACAAAATCATAATTCTGATCATAACAATGGAAGAAGTCGGATCATTTCTTGCCAGCCAGCAAGCTAGAGCTAATGAGATCAAAGCGACACCCCCAATCCTGCCCAATAACATTCCGGCAGGTTCAGTGAGTGGAGCACTGAGCAAAACAAAAACAGTTGCCGATGGCATTGCAGCAAGGGCGTAGCCGGTTATAACTTCAATCAATGCGGATATAATGTAGAAGTGATTTCATTTTTAATTTACTCAAAGCCATGCATTATTGTCATAATAAGAACTAATGCTTTAAGGCTATAAATTGCATGCCCGATTTTATTTACATAAAATCTGAAATTCATGGGCCAACTGATTTTGAAAACCAACGGCAATATCGAAAAAATTGAATGATTTGATAAAGTGGTGAAAAACAAAAACGCTATAAACTTTTGATTTATAGCGTTTTGATTCATTTTGGAGAATGAAAAGTGGAGCTGCAGGGAGTCGAACCCTGGTCCAAACAAATCCGCCATACGCTTTCTACATGCTTATTCAATGATTCATTGTCGGGGATAAACCGGACATCAACAAACCAATCTATCCCTTAGCTGGATGGTCTTAAGTTATGATCACAGCCTTTCATAACAGCAACCCATTTTGTTTTTATGTCGGCGGCGGCGCTTGGTAACAGGTCAACCTGCGCGGCGGCCCTAATGACTATCTAATCACTGATTAGGCAGCCATGGCATACTGAGTATTGCCATTTAGGTTTTTGAATATTCAGATTAAGGTGCTAATTATCCAACGCACCGCATGCTTACACGTACAAAGAACTTTGCTGTCAAAACCGGTCAGCCCCGGGTTATTTAAATGTGGAAATATGAAAGTATGAAAATGTGGACATTTAATTCATCCCTATCCTCACAAAATAACTGCAAATATACGACAAAAAGCTGCATTCGCCGAAGGACTTCGTTACGATCGCTTCGCAAAAAAAACGACCATGGTATATAGCTAAAGTATTTTACTCACCTCTACGGTTCTCACATTCTCACATTTCCCACATGAGCTACTTCCCACTCCCCCATCCAAACCAGTCGTTGCCATTGGCGTAGATGAGTAAGCCGAATAATACCACCATGCCTACAATCTGCGCATATTCCAAAAATTTGTCGCTGGGTTTACGGCCGGATATCATTTCGTATAAGGTAAACATCACGTGTCCACCATCCAACGCAGGTATCGGTAATAAATTCATAAAGGCCAGTACAATGGAAAAGAAAGCGGTGATAGTCCAGAAGGTTTCCCAATCCCATCCGTAAGAAGGGAATATGGAGCCCATCGCCTTAAAACCCCCAACGCCTTTATAGGCACCTGTTTCGGGTGACAATATTTTTTTGAACTGGTCAATGTAAAACTGTAGTTGTTCACCTGCCATTTTAATGCCGGCAGGAAAGGCCTGGGGCACGCTGTATTTTGTTACATTCAACTTCAATACACCCATACTATCCAGTTCATTAATTGAACTTACCGTGGCAAAACCAATGGTACCATCTTTATTAACCGCGGTGGGCAATGTTAACGTGTCCGATCCTCTTAATACATGGAGCTGAACCGTTTGCTCCTTGTTTTTTTCAAGAATGGTTTTTAATTCGTCAAAAAACAAAGAGGGTTGGCTATCTACAGCCAATACCTGGTCGCCGCTTTTTAACCCGGCTCTATACGCATTACTCGAATCCTGCACCTCCTTTACTAAAACAGGAATACGCGGTTCCAGCAAAGGTGTCCGATTTCTTTTCTTCTCTACTAATTTCCCGATAAGATCAATAGGAAGCTTAACGGTTTGCAGCTTAGCGTCTCTTTCAATCGTTACATGTTCACCGAGAATTAACTTCTTTACAATATCTGTATAGTCTTCGATAGGTCGATCATTCACGGCTAATATTTTATCGCCGTTTTTAAAGCCCAGGTCGAACATTAAACTATCCCTGAATGCCAGTCCGTATTTCATTGAACTCACCGGCACTTTCTTTTCTCCCCATACCAGCAATATCATGGTATAAATTAAAAAGGCCAGCAGCACGTTCATGGTAACCCCTGCCACCATAATAATTAAACGTTGCCATGCCGGTTTACTCCTGAATTCCCACGGCTCGGCCGGCTTTTTCATTTGTTCCTTGTCCATGCTTTCATCTATCATGCCGGCAATTTTTACATAGCCGCCTAATGGCAACCAGCCTACTCCATATTCGGTTTCACCCACTTTCTTTTTAAATAAAGAGAACCAGGGATCGAAAAACAAATAGAATTTTTCAACCCTGCACTTAAACCATTTTGCGGTGAGAAAATGTCCCAGCTCGTGAATAACTACCAAAATAGAGAGTGACAGAATTAACTGTCCTGCCTGCAAACCCACAGAAGCCCAGTTTATCGCTAATAATGTGATCATTTAAATATTACCTGTTTTTATTGAAGCGCAATGAAATAATATGTAAAAAGTTTTTGTTACTACTGCATTCACAACGTATCGTTATATATCAATTAAAGAAGCGGCAAAATTACGTGCCTCAGCGTCGCTCTCAAAATATTCTTCCAAAGAAGGTTTTGCGATAAACGGTATTTTCTCCATGGATCGTTCTACCATTTCAGTCATATCTAAAAAGCCGATCCTGTTTCGCAAAAAGCCATATACGGCAATTTCGTTGGCGGCATTAAGCACACATGGCATGTTACCACCGCGGTGTAATGCTTCGCCCGCAAGCGCCAGGTTACGAAAGGTTTTAATATCCGGCTTCTCAAAATGAAGAGAAGAAGACTTTGAAAAATCGTACCGTGGAAAGGTATTGGGTAAACGCTGCGGGAAAGAAAGCGCATATTGTATCGGCAGTTTCATATCGGGCAGCCCCATCTGGGCTTTAATACTCCCATCTTCAAACTGCACCATCGAGTGTATGATGCTTTGCGGGTGTACGATTACCTGTATTTGCGAAGGCTCCAGGTTAAACAACCAGCGCGCCTCAATCATTTCTAACCCTTTATTCATTAATGTAGCCGAGTCAACAGAAATTTTAGCGCCCATATTCCAGTTGGGGTGCTGCAGGGCATGCTCTTTTTTTACATTAACGAGAAAATTGGGTTTCTTTCCCAGGAAGGGACCGCCGGAGGCCGTCAGCACCACTTTTTCTATTTTGTTCCTGGTTTCGCCGATCAGGCATTGAAAAATCGCAGAATGCTCGGAGTCGACGGGTATAATGGGCACTCTTTTCTCTACTGCTTTCTGCATCACAATATCCCCGGCTACCACCAGCGTTTCTTTGTTGGCCAACGCGATGGCTTTACCGGATTCAATGGCTTTTAAGGTAGACTTTAACCCTGCAAAACCCACAATAGCGGCCACCATCATATCATAGGTATCAAATACCGCCACTTCTTCCAATGCGGTTTCGCCGGCAAAAACCTTTATGTCTGTAGAAGCCAGCGCGTCGGTAACAGCCGCATACTTGCTTTCATTTACAATGACTACTGCATTGGGATTAAACTGCAGGGCCTGTTCAATTAATAGGGTGTCGTTTGAGTGGGCAGTTAAAATTTCCACCTCAAATTTATCGGGGTTGGCTGCAATTACTTCCAGCGCCTGTGTGCCAATGGAACCTGTGGAACCAAATATAGCGAGTCGTTTTTTCATTTAATATTATTGCGAACAGGTTAAGTTAGGCATTCAAGATACTGCATGTACAGCCATTGGTAAAAATTATCTGGTTGCCGTTCTGCATAAAAAAGGCACGATGCATACTATCCTTCCACTAAGTAGTTATTCAACTCATCTGCTATTTTCCTGTCGTTACTTAAACGCGGCACTTTGTTTTGTCCGCCAAGTTTGCCGATACTTTTCATGTAGTCGATAAAACCATTTTTTCGCACCGGCCGTATTTTTAGCGTTTGCAGGATGTTCCCGGCAATCAGGTCATCATAATAAATATTCTTTCCTCTCAGGTTTTCATCCACGGCAATCGAAAAATCCTGCAGGTCACGGGGTTGATTATCAAACTCCACAAACCATTCATGATAACTTTTGCCTTCTCCCTGGTCAACCCGGGGCGCCACCGTAAACTCGATAATTTTTAACCCTTCTTTTTCAGCGGCCTTCATTAAACTGTATTCAACCTCTTCGCCAATAACGTGTTCGCCAAAAGCCGAAATATAATGTTTAACACGACCGGTAACTACAATCCGGTAGGGGTCGGTAGAAACAAACTTTACAATATCGCCCAGGTTATACGCCCATAACCCCGCATTGCTGCTGATGACCATTGCATAATTTTCACCACATTTTACATCTTTTAAAGAAAGCCGGGTTGGGTTACCAGACGATATTTCCTGGGCGGGTACAAATTCAAAATATATTCCAAAATCAGTATTCAGTAATAATCCTTCGTGTTGTTGGGAATCCTGGAATGCAAAAAACCCTTCCGAGGCAGGATAGGTTTCAATGGTATCGATTTTTTTGCCGATGCTTTCGTATAGCCGGGCTTTGTAGGGTTCAAAATTTACGCCGCCCTGCACCATTACATTAAAATTGGGAAACAGATCCTTGATTTTTTTACCACTTCGCTCTGTTAACCGGTCAAAATACATTTGCATCCATGGGGGTATACCACTTATCATGGTCATATCCTGGTCAATAGTTTCATCTACTATCTTTTCCAGCTTGGTTTCCCAGTCTTCAATACAATTGGTTTCGTAACTGGGCAATTGGTTGGCACGCAGGTAACGGGGTACAAGGTGATTGGAAATGCCGCTTAAACGGCCCGTGGGTATACCGCCTACTCTTTCCAGTACGGGGCTGCCACTTAAAAAAATCATTTTCCCACTGGCACTGGCATAGTTGCCGGTTTCAGTCATATAACAAAAAAACGCGTTTCGGGCTGTATCAAAATGGTTGCTTACCGAGGCCCTGGTAATAGGAATATATTTTATACCGCTGGTGGTACCGCTGGTTTTGGCAAAATAAAGCGGCAATCCCGTCCATAAAACATTGTGTTTGCCCTGCTTGATACGTTCGATATAGGGCCGAAACGCCTCATAATCGCGGATAGGAACGGCTTTTTTAAACTCATCATAAGAATCTATCTCATTGAATGCGTGCTCTTTACCGAATTCTGTTTTTCTGCCCGTTTTAACCAGCTCCTTCAAAATCCGTTCCTGGTCTTCCAGGGCCGTGAGCATGGATTTTTTGACCTGCCTATATATACAATTGGCAAATGGTTTCGCTAAGATGGATTTAATTTTCATGGCTTTCGCAAGAATGATTTAATTGGCAAAGATAGCCTTACGCAGGCAAAGAGCTGTATTAAGCCGGCAAGAATTTTTCTTTCAATTCTTTGCAATAAAGAAAATTAACCCTACTTTTGCACTCCTTAAAATTTGCCTCATGTTTGCAATAGTTAAAATAGCCGGTCAGCAGTTTAAAGTTCAGCAAGGACAGAACCTGTATGTTCCGCATTTAGATGGAGTAGCGGGTGATACACTGGAATTTTCTGATGTATTGCTGGCAGATAATGGTGACACCTTATCAACAGGTGCCGATGTAAAAATAAAAGTAAAAGCCGAAATCGTTGGCGAAGTTCAGGGCAATAAAGTGATTGCCTTTAAAATGAAAAGAAGAAAAGGCTTTCGCAAAAAACACGGGCACCGAACTTTGTTTACACATATTAAAGTAACTGATATTGCATAATTGAAATTTGGGAAACAACACCTGGGTTTCGAATTTGTACATTCTAAATTAAAAGATCATGGCACATAAAAAAGGGGAAGGCAGTGTAAAAAATGGCCGCGACTCGCAAAGTAAAAGATTGGGTGTAAAGATATTTGGCGGACAGCCTGCAATAGCCGGAAATATCATCGTACGTCAACGCGGTACGTCTTACCATCCCGGTAAGAATGTAGGTGTAGGAAGAGACTTCACTTTGTTTGCATTGAACGATGGTGTAGTAGAATTTAAGAAAGGCAGAAACAATAAAACCTTTGTTTCTATCTCCCCCATTGAAGCAACGGCTTAAAAAAAAATTTTGCGGTTACAAAAATGTTTTTACTTTTATGGCGTTAATCCATTATTAACTAACCATTAAATTCTAAAAACATGGCAACTGCAAAAAAAGCGGCTGTAAAAAAAGCAGTTAAAAAAGCTGTAGTTAAAAAAGCTATTAAAAAAGCTGCGGTTAAAAAAGCGATCAAGAGAGCTGTAGTTAAAAAAGCGATCAAGAAAGCAATCGTTAAAAAAGCTATTAAAAAAGCTATAGTTAAAAAAGCTATAGCCGCTAAAAAGAAATAGTTTTTACTGTAACAGCAAAAAGATAGTAAGTCCTGGTAAACCGGGACTTTTTTTATTCCCCACATCGCCGTAAACCTTACACAGCAAAGGTTTTAGTGCAGTCTTCCATTTACCGCCCTTCTCCATTCATTACATACAAAATGGCTCCGGCTTAAACACGGTAAACATCAAAGGCAGCATAAACCATACAAATAAACCGACACCTGCTCTCCCCCAAAAATAGTTGCACCGGCTATCGGTGCTTTGTAACAAAAGCCGCATTCGAAAATTATTTTACAGCACTCCCGCTTGTTTTCAACTCCAAAAAAAACTATTCCTTCGCCAAAACATTGAACCCTTTTTATACAAGATGAGTAGTTGAACAATTTTAATACGTCGTTGAAGAAGTAACGATGCTTTTTTTATGAAGGAGCGAAAAACGTGAAAACCTGTTCGTAAAGAACGATATTGTACTTTTGTGCATAACTTTTTTTAACCAGCCACGATTGATTTTTATGATTGACAATTACTATATCGCTGATCAATTTTCACTGCTTTCCAAATTAATGGATATTCATGGTGAAAATAGTTTCAAAGCAAAATCTTACGCGATTGCTGCATACAGCATAGAAAAGTTACCGGCGCAATTAATGGATTTGCCGAACGAAAAAATATTTGGTATAAAAGGTATCGGGGATGCCATTGGTAAAAAAATATTAGAAATAAAAGAAACCGGGAAATTAAACGCACTGGAAGAAAGCCTGCAAAAAACACCAGCCGGCATTCTTGAAATGTTACATATCAAGGGACTTGGTCCAAAAAAAATAGCAGTGATCTGGAAGGAAATGGGAATGGAAACCATCGGGGAGTTATTATACGCCTGCAACGAAAACAGGCTGATGCTCTTTAAAGGATTTGGGGAAAAGACACAACAAAATGTAAAGAGCTATATCGAGTTTTACCTGCGCAGCAAGGGCAGCCACCTGTTCGCCGAAATAGAATCATATGCGCAAACGATACAGCAACTACTCAAAGCACGGTTTCAGCAACAAAGGTTTGAACATACCGGCGCTTTTGCGAGGCAGCAGGAAACGATTGATCGACTGGAATGGGTAAGTACCGCCGACAGTAACGCACTGGAAGCTTTTTTTACAGGAAACCAGTTTTCTGTTCTTGAAAAAACAGAGTCGACCATTAGTTTTAAGGGTGACGAAAATGTTACCCTTACTTTTTATACTGCTCAACCTGAAAATTTCGGAACGGTTTTATTTCATACCTCCTGTGCCGGTGCCTTTTTAAATGCATGGGAAAAAAGATACCCTGCAACGCAAACTTACAGCGAACAGGAACAGGTTTTTACAAATGCAGGCGTTCCCTATATTCTTCCCTGTATGCGGGAGAAGGAAACTATGATCGATACTGCGTTAACTCATCCCCTGCCACAACTCATTCAACCGGGAGATGTGAAAGGCATTGTGCATAGCCATAGCGATTGGAGCGATGGCAGGCATACCCTCAGGGTAATGGCAGAAGCCGCGGCAGAAAAAGGATTTGAATACCTGGTGATCAGCGACCACAGCAAATCGGCATTTTACGCCAATGGTTTAAAAGAAGACCGGATAAAAGAACAGCATCTTTATATTGATTCTCTCAACGAAGCACTGCACCCTTTCAAAATATTTAAAAGTATCGAGGCAGACATTCTCAACGACGGTAACCTCGATTATGCCGACGGCATACTATCTACATTCGACCTGGTCATCGCCTCTGTTCACTCTAACCTTAAAATGACAGAAGAAAAAGCAATGATGCGGGTGTTAACCGCCATTCAAAATCCATATACTACTATACTCGGTCATATGACCGGAAGGTTGCTGCTGAGCCGCGAGGGATACCCGCTCGATCATAAACAAGTAATTGATGCCTGCGTAGCCCACGATGTGGTGATAGAACTTAACGCACATCCCCGCCGGCTGGATATCGACTGGCGTTGGATAGACTATGCGTTGGAACGGG
>DASUFG010000099.1:0-2170 GCA_036274715.1 Agriterribacter sp. | reverse complement strand
CTATCGGGTGACAAATGAACACGGCGGCATTTTCAGGAAATTCACTATTCTTTACATCATCGGGTAGGGGCTTTACAACAGCATTATCCGGAAGTTTTAAAATATGACCGAAAAGATAGTCCAGGTCCTGTCTTTCAATCGCATCAAAAAAGCTGATAAAACCATTCATTAAAAATCGCAGATCATCATTGGAAAACTGTACAGAAGGCTGAATACGGAACGATAATGGGTTTGATAGTGTTGGCAAAATCCGGATGTGCTCACGGTTCAACATTACAGATGCTATCCAATAGCCCAGCATGCCTATATCCTTCAAAAATTTGGTAATAAACGAATTGTGCAGGGCATCTTCATTCAATTCTACAGCGCACATCAATCCTTTTCCCCGAACATCACGCACAAATTCCGGAAAAATATTTTTCAATTCTGATAACTGCCGCAGCATCCAATTGTTCTGTATTGAACCTGCAATATCATTTTCTTCGAATGATTCCAAAAAGAGTAGCGCGGCCTTACTGCTGAAAGCATCACCTGCGAAGCTCGAAGAATGATATTGAAAAAAATTCCGGGTATACATTTTACCTGAACAACACAAGGCGCTCAACTTGGCAATGCCTGCGCCCAACGCTTTACCAAAGCAATAAATATCGGCAGGCAATACATGGCAGTCGAGGCAGGAAAAAGACCCTGTTCTGTAAAGTCCACATTGAATTTCGTCAGAAACCACAGGCAAGGTCCATGTATTCTTCAACTCGTGAACCTTTGAAAGCAATTCATCATCTAAACATAATACTCCCGCTTCACCCTGAACTGGCTCTAAAAACAAACCTGCTACAGGCAAGTATTCTTTTTCAATAACGCTGCCTGTCTTCTCGTCAATGATGAAATAGGTAACAGCTTTTTCTTTTAAAATATGATGTAATGCACCGGCATTCTTTGGCAATGTAAGTGCCTCGAAAGCAACCGGGAAGTCATTTTTCAATTGCCTATTGCTCATAACTGATAAGGCGCCTAATGTTTTTCCATGAAAACTTCCTTCGAAATGCGCTACCATCGGCGCAGCATCTAAAATAGGTAATTGATCAGTAAAGAGTTGCAGTTCGCGGGCATCCGCTTTTTTTTGTTCTGAGTAATTTATGGAATAATATATCTCCTGGCGGATGCGGTCTGTTTTTCTTTTATAATGAAGCCAACAAAGTTTCAGAGCGACTTCAATAATTTCAGCACCGCTGTTGGCATATTCAACCTGCCAGCCGGTAAGCCCTGTATGCTTTTCGGTTAAACCGGTCAACTTTTGCGACAATAAAATGTTATCGGGCATTCGGCTTGCCTGCACAAAACAGGGGGTATTAAAAGAAGACAAAAGCTTTTGCATCACTTTGTTGTTGTGTCCCAAAAGATTAATGCCATAAGATCCCACTACGTCCAGCGCTTGTATCTTATCGCCATTATCATCAGTATAAGTCAGCCAATCACCCTGCCCGGTTTCGTAGTATTTGTCTAACCGCAGAAATTGAAGCATGCGGTTCAACTCATGCGTTAACTGGTTGTTTTTTATATGCATCGGGTTGTTTTTTAAACACGTTAAGTTCAGGTACTTTCATGTAAGGGAATATCCAGGGGTTCAGCCTTTTTAAAAGTGCATGAAATACCAGCTTCCTGCTTCTGACATAAATAAAACGGTCCTCGGCACATGCACCTATGCGTTGCTTTGGATAATAGGAAGTTTGCCCCAGCACTATTTTTCGACACCTGTTTTCTATGGCAATATGAACAAGTGCGTTGAGTAAATTGTGATAACTGTCAAAAGCATCTTTATCATGCTTTTTACCTGTCCACAAAAAGTTGAGCGTTCCGTCATGCAGCGTAAAGGCAAATACGCATATTATTTCACCATCGTGTATAAACGCAAGCAACTTTAACTTATCTTCCAACGCTTTAAACACATAGTCAAAGAAGTCATCATTGAGTGTTTCGAGCTTTACAGTAGCTCTTGACATAACGCCCATGTAATACATGTAGAATTGCCGCCCGCTAAATTCTTCAATGCTTATATACCTGATAGCAGACTTACCGTGAGTGAATGGCTGCGAATTGGTATTTGAAATAATCGGGAACTCCATACCCGCCTTTTTCAGCGAAGCAACAATCTGGCGGCGGTAGCTATGTC
>DASUFG010000098.1:0-5754 GCA_036274715.1 Agriterribacter sp. | reverse complement strand
GGGCAAATACCAGAGTTTGTAATCCAATACCTTTTGATTGTAATGAAGAACCATCCGCTTATCATTTCATTGCTGCTTTGCATGCTATGCAATATGCCAGGTTTACAGTCCCAAAATTTATTAGATGTTCAGGGAACCATTGCAAAGCTGTTGAATAGCCCGAATGGAACAAAACCGACTTTTGATAAGTTTCTTGCTTCCCCTGTCACCATTGGCGGGAATTTTGGATTTGAAGAGCAATATAGTGATAATCATGCGGCTATAGGTAATAATATTATCGCAGACAACCAAACTATTTGTTACAATACCGCACCAGCCGCCTTAACCGGCAGTGCTCCTACCGGCGGAAATGGAAGCTTTAGTTATCAATGGCAAAGTAGTACCAGTTCCGCCATAACAGGTTTTGCTGATATTGACCAGGCTACCTCCCAGGGATATGCCCCGGGAATATTAACCACCACTACCTGGTACAGGAGGATCGTAAGTTCCGGAGCGGAGCATGATACCTCAACCACCATACAAATTTCAGCAGATCCGCTACCCGTTACTACGATAGCGTATAGCGGAACTCCTTATTGCGCTACAGGAACGGCTACAGTAACCCAAACCGGGCAGGGTGGCGGCACCTATAGTTCGGCTGCTGGTTTGTCCTTAAATGCAAGCACCGGGGAAATTAATCTCGCTGCAAGTGCGAGTGGAAATTATACAGTTAACTACACGTTTAGCAATGGAGCGTGCACCAGCACTGCCACCACCAATGTGGAAGTAGGTAACCCGACACTCACTATCACCAATCCTCTGCCGGTTTGCGGATCGCCAACTGCAGACATCACCCATGCAAGTATTACCGCAGGCAGCAGCAGCGGTTTAACGTATTACTATTTTACCGATGCAGCAGGCACCGTTCCCCTTAACAACCCCTCTGCCATTACTACAAATGATACGTATTATATACAGGGCAAAAGTGCAAGTGGCTGTTCTACTGCTGTTAAACCCGTAGTAGTAGTCATCAACGATCAGCCAGTAATAACAGCGGTTGAGGAAGCCTATGTTTGTAAAGGTTCATCGGTTACGCTTACCGCAAATTCACCTGGCAATGAAATCATATGGCAAAACGCAGGAACAGGAAACAGCATTGTGGTGCAGCCTTCTATTAGTACTACATACAAAGCCATCGCCATTAATGGGTCGGGCTGCACAGATACCGTGGCAGTAAAAGTGTATGTAAGGGATTTCAAAGTTTCGCTGATCGCCAACCCCAGTCCTATGCTGGTGGGCACCCTGGCAACCCTTACTACCACCGCCAATATCAACTACGAGGTAATTGCATGGAAACCTGAAATCTATTTCAGTAATCAAACCGCCAATACACAATCGCTTATTGTTAATGATACCACCAACACGTTCTATGTAATTGCAAAATCGGAAGATGGTTGCCTGGATACCGCCAATGTGAAAACCGCTGTTGACAATACAGACTTTTTTATCCCTAACGCATTCACTCCTAATAACGATGGCAAAAATGACGCATTCAAAATTTATGGATCATCAGTAATTGGAGCCGAAATAAAAATATACAACCAATGGGGCGTAATGCTGTATGAAACTAAAGATAACGACCAGGGCTGGAACGGAACATATAAAAACAATCCACAGCCAGTTGGCATGTACCTGTATGTTGTTAAAGTTCGATTATCGAACGAGGACACATTCATAAAAAAAGGAACGATACGCCTGATACGATAAAGGCAGGCGTGTTGGAAATAAAGCCAAGTGAAAAATTTTTTGAAATGAAGAAAAACATTCTCTCAATAACAATCAACTTGTTGATGGCGATATGTGGTTGGCATCATACCCTTCACGCGCAAATAGATCCGCATTTCTCGCAGTACTTTATCCAGCCTATGTCGTTGAACCCAGCGCTCACCGGGGCTATAGAAGGCGATTACCGGGTATCGGCTGTGTGGCGCAGCCAGTACGGAAATACGTTTTCAACAAAGGGTATTTCTGCCGAAATGCCCACAAACAAAAATATCAACCTGGGCATTAATCTTTTAAACCAATCTTCTGCCGACAACGCCTATAATTATACCAACGCCTATGTAAGTGTAGCCTATACCGGTATCCGGTTCAGGGATCATTATGTGATAATGGCAATGCAGGCCGGAATACTGAACCGAACTTTTAATGTGAACAAACTGGAGTTTGGCGAACAGTGGATATCAGGCATAGGATACGACCCTTCCGCCAGTTCATCCGAAACCTTTCATAGCCCCGCGGTACTGTCATTCGATGCCGGAGCCGGGGTAGTATATTATGATGCCACCGCCGATAAAAAAGTGAACTTTTTTGGCGGGTTTTCTGCATTTCACATCACCCAGCCCAAAGATCCCTTTATTTCGGGCGGCGACAAACAGTTTTTACCCATACGCTATAGCCTCCATGCGGGAGCCAGGATTATTTTGTCCGATCTTCTAAATATTGTTCCCAACGCATTGTATATGCAGCAGGGACAAACCGAAGAAAAAATGATAGGCGCCTATGTGCAGGTAAATGCCACCGAGCAGGTAGACCTTATGTTTGGTGCCAACCTCCGGTTCCAGGATGCGATTTCTCCTTTTGCGGGGTTCTATTACAAAGGATTAACCGTGGGGATGAGTTATGATACCAATGTATCTACCAAAGATGCGATGGAGATCAACAGGAATAGTGTGGAGGTATCGCTTTCCTATAGTTGGTGGAAAAAAAACAGTATGAAAACAAAACCTTTTTATTGTCCGCGCTTTTAAAAGCAAGTGTGGTCAAAATCAATATCGCATGCACAAAAAACGTAAGCACATGCTGAACAAAACATTACTTTTATTTTGCACGGCAGCATTCGTGCTTTTGCTGCTGGTTGTTCCATCTTTTGCAGATGCGCAAAACGATGTGCCGGGTTATTACACGCAGGGCGAAAAGTTATTTAAACAAAAAAGATATTACGAGGCCATACAGTATTATGAAAAATACCTGGGCACTGAAAAAAAAGTGACACCAAGATCTCAGCCCTTCGCCGTAAAAAAGAAAGCGCCGGGAAAATCAAACCTTAATATACACCACGAGGTGGTTTATCACCTGGCTGAATGTTACCGGTTAATCAACAATTATACGCTGGCTGAAAAATGGTATAAGGAAGCGATGTCCTTTTCGAGAGCTGCTTACCCGGCCTGCGGGTATTGGTATGGCGTGTCATTGCGGGCGAACCAAAAATATGAAGAGGCGTTTCATGCCATCAGCAGCTTCAGGGAATCCTATTCCACGATGGACGAATTACTGGTTGGCGCCGATAAGGAACTGGAGAATTTAAAATTCATCAGGGAGCAATTGTTAAAAGAAAGAGATGGATTTTTTATTACCCGTAACCGAAATGTGGGGCAAACAACCGCCTATGCCCCGGCCGAGCAGCAGGACAATATTGTGTTTACTTCGGTATATGCAGATAGCTCGGCCCAACAAAAAGGGAAAGACTATTATTTTTCAAGACTATATGAAAGCCAACAGGAAGATGGGCGGGGTGGTGCCGCGAAAAGAATGCCGATTACCGAAGAAGAAGGGGTAAATAATGGCTTAGCTACTTTTTCAAAAGACAGAAAGAAAATATTCTTCACCCGTTGGGTAACGCAAAACGGGGCAAACATTTCGGCAATTTATAGTTCAGATAAAACAGATACTGGCTGGACAAAGCCCGTTAAAGCTCCTGACCCCATCAATATGGATGGATCAAACAGCACACAACCTTTTATTACTCCCGATGGAAAATATCTTTTGTTTTCTTCGAACCGCGAAGGAGGGGTGGGCAAATACGATATATGGTATGCTTCAATCGATAGCAATTACAATCCGCTGCTGGTATACAATGCGGGTAATATCGTAAACACCGCAAGCGACGATGTTGCCCCCTCTTACCATCAAACCAGCAGGACACTGTTGTTCTCGAGTAACGGGCATGTTGGCATGGGTGGATTTGATATTTTTCAGGCGAAGGGAGATTTTCAGTTATCGAACTGGGATAAACCCATTAATGCCGGCACCCCCATCAATTCATCAAAAGACGATTTATATTTTATAAGCACGGATGAAGACAACCTCTGGAATACTGGCTGGTTAAGTTCCGACAGGGCAACCGATTGTTGCCTTGAACTCTTTTCCGTTCGGCAGGATAATGCCCAATATATTTCGGGTTCGGTTGTGGATTGCAACACCCAGGCGCCTGTGGCCGGGGTAGAACTGACTATTAAAGATCCAAAACATGGCGGGAAAATAATTCAATGGCAGCAGACCGATAGTGAAGGAAAATACAGTTTCGAACTCAGGAATACTTCCCGCTTTGAAGTGGTAACGGAAAAAGCAGGTTATAACCCTGTAAATGAGAGTTATACTGTGCATTTTGAAACCGGGCAAGACAGTGTTCACAATAAACCTATATGCATTTCTGTTGCTGTATTGAACAATGCCAGGCAGGAATTGGAAGATGCATTATACGCCCTGAGCGAGTCTTCAACATTGGCCAAATTTTCATTTAACCAATCATCCCTTGGCAACGGCTCCTTTTATCAACTGGATTCTTTGGCGGAGCTGATGACAAAACTGCCCAATATAATTATTGAAGTGGGCGGGTATACCGACTCAAAAGGCTCCGAGTCCTATAATTTAGAACTCGCACAAAAAAGGGTGGATGCCTGTATCCGCTACCTGGTGAACAAGGGAATCGGCAGGGAGCGCCTGGTTGGAAAAGCATACGGCGAATGCTGCCCACTTGAACCGGAAAAAATCGATGGTAAAGATAATCCCGCAGCACGACAAAGAAACAGAAGGGTGGAATACAAATTAGCGAACAGGTAGTACCTGATAAGGTGAATCCTTATACCTGCATTGTCCGTAACAAGTTTTGAAAATGAGAGAAGGTATTCCGGGCGTTGGAGCAACCTCCCGATCCGTGGACCGGTTCATTTTTTGCGCTTGGCCGTTCCAACATCGGACTAACCACTATGCTTGCGCCCTGAGATTATTTCGCGCACAATTGTCTTTATGTTTTCAAATCACCGCTTACCCCGGAGTGCTTCTCCGCCCTCGCGGAACGCAATGACGTAACTTTTTTACCATTGCAGAGATAACGATTTCAATTCATGCCCTCGTGATGATCCTTTCATCGTTAACGCAAAATATTAATTCTTTACAGGTAGCAAAAACTTACCAGGCCGGTTATATTACCGGACTATTTTTATTACACCCTAAATTCCATTACAATGAATGAGGTACTTCTTTTGCTGCTTATCGCCTGCACCCTTATTACCTTCTTTTCCCTCAATAAAAAAATGGTTGCGGCAGACTTCATCCACCAGCAATTAACAAGAGACAGGGAAAAAGATACTCCGTTTAACGGAATAACGAGAGTGATCTATGCCGCAATCCCACAAAAAACAAAGGAAAAATACGCCCGACTATGGTCTGTTACTGCCACATGGAGTACTTCCTCAAAAAACCAGGATGATCAGATGGTATTGATGTATCACCAGTCGAAAGGTGCTGTGGGTGTTCACTCTCAAGCGGTCGAAAATTATGCTTTGCCAAAAAATGATGGCGGGAACTACAGGGAAGATGTATGCGTTATTTCATCCATCAGCGATATGCATTATCGTCATGCGTTGTTTTCATTAGATGGATTGGAATGATAACTATACCACTACTGAATAGTTATGGGCTGCTTCCGGAATG
>DASUFG010000097.1:0-3915 GCA_036274715.1 Agriterribacter sp. | reverse complement strand
TTAGAACCAGTACGTTTGTAAAAATCATAGCTATGAGTGACGTGCTGAACATCACTGATTTTCTAAATCCGGTTAACCGGTATCATTTGTCGCACGACGAAGGATACCTGGATGGGCAGATCGGAAAGAGTATTGACCTGTACGAGGAGGAATTACCAGACCTCGATACTGCGGAAGTGGTGCTGGTTGGATGTGGTGAACAAAGGGGGGAAGGGCTGGATAAATATTCTGCTGCACCCGACGTAATTCGCAGCAAGTTTTACAGTTTGTATTACTGGCATAAAGATATCCATATAGCCGATGTAGGCAATATCAAAACCGGCGCAACTATTTCTGATACTTATGCCGCGTTAAGAACCGTTATCAGTGAATTGCTGAATATTGGCAAAACCGTGCTTATTTTGGGCGGCAGCCACGATCTTACCCTGGCACAATCTGATGCGTATAAAATACTGAACCGGGTGATAGAAGCGTCCGTAATAGATGGGCTGATCGACCTCAATATGGACAGTCCATTACGCAGCAGGAATTTCTTAATGGAAATGTTAACCGGCGAACCCAATTTTAT
Organism: Agriterribacter sp.; assembly: GCA_036274715.1. Classification (GTDB taxonomy): domain Bacteria; phylum Bacteroidota; class Bacteroidia; order Chitinophagales; family Chitinophagaceae; genus Agriterribacter. The sequence goes on along the minus strand of DASUFG010000097.1, from coordinate 3,347 downwards.
CAGGCATTATAACCACATCGCATTTCAAAGTTATTTTGTAAATCCGTTAATGCTGGAAACGATGGATAAACTTCGGTTTGATTGTTACCGGCTGGGTGTGGTAAAGGAGCACCTGGATGAAATGGAACCGGTATTGCGCAACAGTAATATGCTGAGTTTTGATATTGCAGCATTGCAGCATTCTGCCGCTCCATCCAACTATCTTTCGCCCAACGGGCTTAATGGCGAACAGGCCTGTACCCTCACACGGTTTGCCGGTATGAGTCCCAACATCAGTGCCGTGGGTATTTATGGGTATAGTGTTGAAAATGACACCCAGCAGTTAACCGCAACACAAATTGCGCAAATGTTATGGTATTTCATAGATGGCAGGTGGCAGGGCAAGCATGAATCACACCTGGCGGAAAGAGATGCCTTTTATGAATTTAACACGGCATTTGCCGAGATTGATACTGTGTTTCTGCAAAGTAAAAAAACGGGGCGCTGGTGGATGCAATTGCCCGATGAAACATACATCCCCTGTTCTTACCAGGATTATATTTTGGCCAGCAGTAACGAAATTCCTGAACGGTGGCTTAGGGCGCAGGAGCGGAGTTAATGTGAAAGTGTGAGCATGTGAGAAGGTGGAAATATAATAATAGCGCCGATGTGTGCCATGTGTTTTCTCAAAGTTGCCTGATCACTACTCTTTTTTGACCAAACACGATTCACCCCGATGTATATTTTTACCAACCCGTTCCGAGCTGCCTGGTTTTTTGTTATTGCGATATTCGCTCTTGCCTCCTGCAGTGTTTCAAAACAAATGGGTAAGATTGCCGAAAAAAAATTGTTCGGCGATTCTGTGTTAGCCGATGCGCACACCGGTATTTCTATTTTTGATCCCGAAACCAATCACTTTCTTTACAATTACCAGGGCGATAAATATTTTGTACCTGCCAGCAATACCAAAATCATCTCCCTGTACACCGGTATGAAATACCTGCACGACAGTTTGGTAGGCTTAAGATACCACGCAACTGAGGATACAATATTTATTGTTCCAACAGGCGATCCCTCTTTTTTACATGCCGGCTTCAGCCACCAACCGGTGTTTGATTTTTTGAAATCGCAAACCAGCCATATTGCTTTTACAACTGGTAACTGGCATGCAGAGGCGTATGGGAGCGGATGGATGTGGGGCGATTATAATAGTGCCTACATGGCCGAACGAAGTCCTTTCCCTATTTACGGTAATACCATAAAATGGATGCAGGTACGCGACTCAGGAAGTATTGCCGCTTTGGCAAGAGAAGAAGCTTTTATTTATTCGGAGCCCGACATTAACTGGAAAGTGAGTTTTAGCGGGGATACGGCGGCACACACATTTTCGGTGCAACGGTCATTCACTGAAAATAGATTTTTTATTACGCAGGGCGATGAAATTAATGCCGAACGCAATATTCCTTTTGTTACAAACAAGTTGCAATCGGCTTTGGAATTATTAAAAGATTCTTTGGGCAAGCCTGTTGACACTTCTTCAACAACCATAAAACCGGATGGGGAAATTCATTCTCAGCCATCCGACTCGCTTTTTAAATTAATGATGCACAGAAGCGATAACTTTTTCGCCGAGCAGGTGTTGTTGATGGCAGCCAATGAAAAGCTGGGGGTAATGGACGATACCCTGATGATTGACTACATGTTGAATAATGACCTGCATGCCTTTCCCCACCCGCCTCGCTGGGCAGACGGAAGCGGGCTGAGCCGTTACAATTTATTTACACCGCAGGATTTTGTGTGGATTTTGAATAAAATGAAGAATGAATTTGGACTGGAACGGTTAAAGACCATTTTGCCACATGGCGGGGTAGGTACGCTGCTCAATTATTACCATAGCGACACTCCTTTCATGTATGCAAAAACAGGCACTTTATCTGGCGTGGCTGCCCTGAGTGGTTATTTGTATACCAAAGCCGGCAAGCTGTTGATTTTTTCGGTGCTGGTCAACAATCACATGCAACCCGCATGGATGGTGAGGAAGAAAGTAGAGGGGTTTTTGCAAGGTATAAGAGAAAGGTATTGATATGTAAAATATCATATGACTTCCTTTTTCGCCTGATAACATCACTTTCATCTCAAATCAAAAATCTCAAATTTTAAATCGCTGTCAATTATCTTCCACCCGGCGGGCAATACTTCAATAAATAATTGGTGAACAGTGTTCTTAAATGTTGGGTTGTCCCTTCTCCCTCACTAATGCCGTGCGTACGATTGGGATACGACATAAACTGAAATTGCTTGTTGTATTTAATCAACTCATTCAACAGCATTTCGGCATTCTGGTAATGCACATTGTCGTCGCCGGTTCCATGTATGTACAATAAATTGCCACGCAGGTTTTTTGCATGTGTAATAGGAGATCCCCGCACAAAATCTTCTTTATTTTCCTGTGGTAAACCCATGAAACGTTCCTGGTAAATATTGTCGTAGGTCAGTTGGTTGGCCACTGCTGCAATCGCGATACCGGTTTTAAAAATATCGGGGTATTGAAATAGTAAATTCAGGGTAGATGTGCCGCCGCCGCTCCATCCCCAACTTGCTACCCGCGCTGTATCCAGGTATGGTCTTTCCTGCAATAATTTTTTCATTGCCATAGCCTGGTCGCGGATATTAATGCCGCCAATATCGCGGTATATCGACTTGCGCCAGGCAGCGCCTTTTAGTGTTGGGGTACCGCGGTTATTGAATGATACATAAAAATAGCCGCTTTTTCCAAGGTCACCGAGAAACTGCGCGCAATTACCCGCGCTGTAAGTATCTTCAACGGTGGCGGTGGCAGGCTCTCCATATACATATAGTAGCACCGGGTATTTTTTGGAAGGATCAAAATCATCGGGCTTGGTTATCCATCCATCCATGGTGATCCCATCTTCGGTGGTGATGGTAAAAAACTCGAGATTTTTTCTTTCTACCGGCTTCATATCGCCGGCGATGCTTTGGTCTTCCCGTAGAAGGCTATGTTCAGGTAGTTTTATCCATTCGCCCACAAGTGGTGTATTGCGGTTGTTGAATGTATGAAAGGCAAGTTGGCCGCCGGGTGAAATTTTGTAAGCATGTGTTCCCTTTAAATTGCCGGGAGATACCAATTCCAGTTTGCCTTTGCCATCCAATGTAGTGCGGTACAAATAGCGTTGAATAGCACTTTCGGGAGAGGCGATAAAATATACGTAATTGTTTTTCTCGTCGATAGCGCTGATGGTTTCAATATCATAGTTGCCTTTAGTGAGCAGGGTTTCCTTTTTACCGTCGCGGTTGATTTTGTAAATATGGCGCCAGCCATCTTTTTCACTCACCCATAAAAATGATGT
>DASUFG010000096.1:0-3550 GCA_036274715.1 Agriterribacter sp. | reverse complement strand
ATTGCTGCAAAAATTTACACATGGAGGTTATATTACGGTAATCATCGGGGGACTGATGTTCATGATCATGTACATATGGTTCAGGAGCAGAAAGATCAAGAACCGCTATGTGGAATTTGTAAGGCTGGAAGACTACCTTCCGCTTTTGCAGGAGCTTAGCAATGATAATACTGTTAATAAATACGCTACGCACCTGGTATATCTTACCAGCGCTAATAACCCAAAAGAAATTGAGCATAAAATCATTTATTCTATTTTAAACCGAAAACCTAAGCGGGCCGATATTTACTGGTTTGTACATGTTGATACGATCGATAACCCATACAACTCCGAATACGAAGTGCAGACCATAATTCCGAATGAAGTCATTCGTATCGAATTTCGTTTAGGCTTCCGCGTTGAACCGCGAATCAATTTAATGTTCAGGAAAGTGGTAGAAGATATGGTGTCAAACAAAGAGGTAAATATTACCAGCCGCTACGAAAGCCTGCAGCGGAACAATGTTGTAGGAGATTTCCAGTTTATTGTAATGGAAAAATTCCTGAGTATGGATAACGACCTGCCTTTTTGGGAAACACTTATTATGAGGGGGTATTTCTGGGTAAAAGAAGTGAGCTTATCTGAAGAACGTGGATTTGGACTCGAGCCCAGTAACGTTACTGTTGAAAAATTCCCCCTTATTGTAGCCCCGCTATCAAATCTGAAATTAGAAAGAATACATACAGATTAAAACTGCGCTTCCCTTATTTTACAATACCCTCCTTTTTGTTTTTAACTTCCGTAATTTCATAACAAAACTCATTTTGCGGTTGCCTGTAACTCTATTATATATCTTAGGAAGCATTATATTATTACTTACTGTTCTCTATTTCGTGCAGGACAAATTTATATTTAAGCCTGAAAAACTGCCGGCTGATTTTAAATTCATATACGATGCTCCGTTTGAAGAGCTATTTTTTGACATCGAGCCTGGCGTAAGCATTAACGGGTTACATTTTTATGTAAAGAGGCCACTTGGACTTATACTGTATTTTCATGGTAACAGCAGAAGCATTAAGGGATGGGCAAAATGTGCCAAAGATTTTTACCGGTATCAATATGATGTGGTATTGGTTGACTATCGCGGATTTGGCAAAAGCACCGGTAGAAGAAGCGAGGCAAAAATGCTGGCTGACATGCAGTTTGTTTACAGCAGGTTGGCGGAACAATATCAGGAAAATCACATACTGGTTTACGGAAGAAGTATTGGTAGCGGGTTTGCCGCAAAAATAGCATCTGAAAACAAGCCCCGCTACCTGATATTGGATGCGCCATACTATAGTTTTCAAAAAGTGGTGGAACGTTTCCTGCCCATCCTTCCGGTTAAGTATGTTTTAAGGTACCACCTGCGCACCGACCGTTGGATACGTCACGTAAATTGCCATACCTATATCATTCATGGCACAAAAGACCGGCTTATTCCAATAAGCCACAGTGAAAAACTGGAGAGGTTAAATCCTAATAAAATTACGTTGATCAGGATCATTGGTGGTGGGCATAATAATTTACCTTCGTTTCCGGAGTATCACAATTTTTTGAGGGATATTTTGAAATATTAATCACTTGAATAGTCTGCAAACGCCAAAAAGAAAAACATGGCTGCGATGGTTAAATATTGCACTGGTTGTTTACCTTCTGGGTGGCATTTCTGTATATTGGTTGCAGGATCGACTTATGTTTCATCCCGAAACGCTGCCCATAAACAAACCGTATGATTTTTCTGCTCCCCACAGGGAAATTAATATGCCGATGGATGAAAAAACCAGTATAAATATTGTACAATTTCTAACCAGTGACAGTTTGCCTAAGGGTATAGTACTGTATTTTCATGGCAACCGTAAAAACATTGCCTGGTATGCGCCGTATGCTTCCAACTTTACTAAAAGAGGATACGAGGTTTGGATGATGGATTATCCGGGATTTGGCAAGAGTACTGGTATTTTAAGCGAACAAAATCTATATGACGCGGCAGCCCAACTCTATATTATGGCGCATTCGAAATTTGCTGCCAATCATATCATTATTTACGGAAAATCTTTGGGAACCGGTATTGCTTCATGGTTGGCCTCTAAAAGAACTGCTCAGCAACTTATACTGGAAACACCTTATTACAGTATGATTTCACTTGCGAAACAGTACCTGCCAATTTATCCCATCAATACATTGATCAGGTTTAAGTTGCCGGTATACAAATACCTGGGACTTGTTAATGCTCCAGTTACTATTTTTCATGGTACAAGCGATAAGGTAATTCCCTATCGTAATGCGGAACGTTTGATGGCAGTCATTCAACCCAAGGACAATTTCATCACCATTGAGCACGGGGGTCATAATGATCTCAATACTTTCCCGATATTTCATGAAAAGTTAGACAGCTTATTGGCTGTGAGTTATTGAGCTGATTTTTATCAGATGGCTACAATATTTGAATTCTTATTTTTCTTCACTTTTTCGGGAATCGATTGTACGATCGCCTCGCGAAATACCTCTATCAGACGCTTTTTAATGTAATCGCGCTGTACCACAAGACTCACCTCGCGCACAGGAGCTGGATTTTTAAATTTGCGTATCAGCTGCAGTTGTTTCGACGGCATATCCAGGGTTGCCAGTTCGGGCAATATTGTAATTCCATCATTAAGGTCCACCATGCGTCTAAGGGTTTCGATGCTTCCTGTTTCATAATCAAAGTGGCTTCCGGCACGGCTTTGCTTTCTAAGCTCGCAAAGGTTCTCTATCTGCGAGCGGAAACAATGCCCTTCTTCCAGTAACCATAATTTATTGGGATCAATATCCTGGGCGAGCACATAGTGTTTGTTGTATAATGTATTCTTTTTTGAAACATAGGCCAGCAATTCTTCATAAAATAACACATATTCTTTTATGCCTTTTTGCTGAAGCGGTGTTACCAATATCCCCGCATCAAGAGATCCATCTTTCAGCGAGTGAATAATATTGTCTGTGGTCATTTCACTTACGATCAGTTTTATTTTTTCATACCGAAATGCAAACTGCTGAATGAACAACGGCAATAGATAAGGAGCGAGCGTAGGAATGATGCCTATTTTTAGTTCACCTGCAATAATACCTTTTTTATACTCAATCAGTTCCTGCAAAGCATTTCTCTGCGCCAGGATATTTTTAGCCTGCGATACTACCTCTATGCCTATTGCGGTAGGAATAACGGGCTGCTTGCTGCGATCGAATATCGTTATACCCAGTTCTTCCTCTAACTTTTGAATCTGCATGCTTAAAGTGGGTTGGGTCACGTAACAATGATCGGCTGCTAATGTAAAATGCCTGTACATATCCAGGGCAATGATGTATTCCAGTTGAGTAAAAGTCATCTTAATCAATTCTATTTATCAAAATGTAAAACTAATCAATCTTGACGATGATTGATGTGGTGTAGCACCGGACAAAAAGTGTACCCGGCCGGTTTTAGCATGTTGCCGCAAAAAAAAAGCCCGGCGCTAAAAAACGCCGGGGGCATTGTATAGATATTTTCTATACC
>DASUFG010000095.1:0-4711 GCA_036274715.1 Agriterribacter sp. | reverse complement strand
AGGCTATTGCCAAAGGCATTGATGATGCGAAGAAAAATCTGATCAAAGTACCTGTAATGAAAGGAACCATTCCACACGATCAATGGTCTAAGGAAGGAGCTGCTAAAGTGTTGATTAAGCCCGCTGCTCATGGTACTGGCGTAATTGCCGGGGGTAGCATGCGTGCTGTGTTGGAAAGCGCTGGTATTACCGACGTTCTGGCTAAATCATTAGGTTCGGCCAACCCGCACAACGTGGTAAAAGCTACTTTTAAGGCGCTGGCGCTTTTGCGTGAACCCATCGTAGTTTCTAAAGACAGAAGGATACCTCTTAAAAAAGTTTTTAACGGATAATATCATGGCAAAGATTAAAATAACACAGGTAAAAAGCGTGATCGACAGATCTGAGCGTCAGAAAAAGACAATGTATGCGCTGGGGTTGAAAAAGATGAACGCTGCTGTTGAAGTAGAAGCTACCCCTCAAATTTTAGGAATGGTTACTAAGGTTAATCATCTCGTTAAAGTAGAGGAAATAGCGTAGTTGAAAAATCGGAAGCATGAAGCCATTTGGACTTCTTGTCCGGGTATAATAAATTTTTAAAAAAGCGAGCCCGAATGTTATCCGGGCGTTGAGTAAAAAAAGATAAACATGAAACTGCATCAGTTAAAACCCGCTAAAGGATCTACCCATAAAGACAAGCGTATTGGTCGTGGCGAAGCTTCCGGACATGGAGGAACATCAACCAAAGGTAATAAAGGTCAACAGGCCAGAACCGGTTATAAAAGCAAGATGGCGCACGAAGGCGGTCAAATGCCTATTCAGCGCAGGTTACCTAAGCGTGGATTTAAAAACCCGCATCGTGTTGAATACGCGGTGTTTAACCTTGGGCAAATAGAACAGTTGTCAGAAAAATATGAAATACAGGAAGTTTCATCTGAAAACCTGTATGTGAACGGACTGATCAAAAGAAGCGAAAGGGTTAAGATTTTAGGAAACGGTGAGTTGAAAAATAAACTTGTTTTTAAAGTACATGCAGTGAGCGAAAAGGCAAAAGCTGCTATTGAAGCTGCCGGCGGAACCGTAGAAATTGTAAAGTAATTTTCCTTACCTTGCATAGCGCATTTTAAATGGGATATTCTCCATTTTGCGCTCAAACTAAAACGCACTATTCGTGAAGAAATTCATTCATACTCTGAAGAATATCTGGACTATTGAAGAACTGAGAGAAAAGATATTAGTGACTCTATTGCTGTTATTAATCTATCGGTTTGGCACGCACATTGTTTTACCAGGTATTGATCCCAATAAACTTTCCAGTTTTTCGCAAAAAGCCAGCCAGGGCTTGCTGGGACTCTTTGATACTTTTGCAGGGGGCGCATTTTCCAATGCTTCCATTCTCGCATTAGGTATCATGCCTTATATCTCTGCTTCTATTTTCATGCAGTTAATGACCATACTGGTTCCTAAAATGCAGAAGATTCAGAAGGAAGGCGATAGTGGCAGAAAAAAGATCAATCAATGGACACGCTACCTTACCGCTGCGGTAACATTGTTACAGGCGGGTACTTTTGTCGCATATCTTACCAACCAAAACAGGGATGCACTTATCGAATCTTATCAACCCTATTTTTGGATATCAACAGTGGTGTTGCTTACCGCAGGCACCTTATTTGTAATGTGGCTGGGTGAAAAAATTCAGGATAAAGGTTTGGGTAATGGTACTTCTATCATTATCATGATCGGGATTTTGGCCCGGTTACCACAATCTTTCATACAGGAGTTTGGAGCAAAACAGGTAAAAGGCGGCGGCGGTTTAATTTTCTTCCTCATCGAAATTGCTGTTCTTATAGCTATTATCCTGGGTCTGATTATATTGGTGCAGGGGGTACGAAAGATCCCGATCAATTACGCCAAACAAATTGTAGGCAACAGGCAGTTTACCGGGGCGAGACAATTTCTGCCTTTGAAAGTAAATGCTGCCGGGGTTATGCCTATCATTTTTGCCCAGGCAATTATGTTTTTGCCTACATTGGTTTCCTTTACTTCACTGGAAAGCAAACAGGGTATCGCCAGGATTTTTTCCGACCACAGCAATGTATGGTATATGATTATTTATGGTGTGATGGTCATTGCATTCACCTACCTGTATACCGCGTTAATATTTAACCCTAAACAGGTTTCGGATAGTTTAAAACAAAGCAACGGCTTTATTCCCGGAGTGAAACCCGGTCAGCCTACTACTGATTATATCGGCCAGATTATGGATAGAATTACCCTGCCTGGTGCATTTTTCCTGGCTATCGTAGGTATTCTTCCAGGTCTCGCTCAAAGAGCGGGTGTTACTCCCCAGTTTTCGACATTCTTCGGTGGCACTTCTCTTTTAATTATGGTAGGTGTAATATTGGATACGCTGCAACAGATTGAAACACATTTGCTGATGCGCCAATACGATGGATTGATGAAGAGCGGCAGGTTGCAGGGAAGACAAACATCATCACCCGTTTCGATATAAAAAATGGTGTATTATAAAACAAACGACGAGATCGAATTGATCCGTAAAAGTTGTTTATTGGTTAGCGCCACCTTAGCAGAGGTGGCTAAATTTTTAAAGCCCGGTGTCACTACTTTACAGGTGGATGCGCTTGCGGAAAACTTCATTCGCGACAATGCAGCTGTTCCTTCCTTCAAAAACTACAAGGGCTTTCCTTTTACCTGTTGTATTTCTGTAAATGATGCCGTTGTGCATGGCTTTCCCGGAAATGATGTGCTGAAAGAAGGCGATATCGTTTCTGTAGACGTTGGAGCATTTAAAAACGGGTATCATGGAGATAGCGCTTATACCTTTGCGATAGGTACACTGAACGGAGAGGTAAAGCAATTATTAAAGGCGACCAAAGAATCATTATATAGAGGGGTTGAGAAAGCCGTTTCGGGCAACAGGGTGGGAGATATTTCCTATGCTGTTCAGGAAAGCACCGAAGGAAAATATGGCTACGGTGTGGTGCGCGAACTGGTAGGACATGGTTTAGGGAAACAACTACACGAAGATCCGCAGGTACCCAATTATGGTAAAAGAGGCAGCGGGCACAAACTGAAGGAAGGATTGGTGATCGCCATTGAGCCCATGATTAATATGGGAAAAAAAGAAGTGTACTACGCTGAAGATGGCTGGACGGTAAAAACCAAAGATGGCAAACCGGCAGCGCACTATGAACATACGGTTTGCGTGCAAAAATCAAAACCGGATATTTTATCCTCTTTCACACAGATCGAACTTAACGAGAAGGCTAATCCGCATCTTGACGCTTCTTATTACTAAGCCCAACGCCAGATAGAACCTCCCGCATCCATTTTCTTTCTGCTGAATGAAGCCGTGCATTGTTTATTATTTTCAGACAGTATACCCAAAGCTGGGTAGTGCACCAGCCCGTAAAAGGGATCAGTGGTACCCATATCCAGAAAGGAACCGGTATTATCCATTGCATGGATAACGACAGTAGCAGGATATAAAATGGGTACAGTATTACGAATAGGCCAAACAAAAGCGCGTCGTAAAAAATAGAGTCTTTTGTTTTGTTGCGAACCCATATGCTTGCTGGGAAATAAAACGGGCTGTTCAGTATAAATCCTGCCAGTCCCGGAATACACAAAAAAATCGCAAAAAAATAGCTGCTGCGATATTCAGCAGAATGAAGTGGTAAATAGTGATGCTTTATTTGATGATAAACTGGTATATCTATTTTAGCGTCAGAAAGCAGCCTTCCCTGTTCATGTAAACTTTTGATGCGGGAACAACGGCTATCCCCAATCGTTATATTGGTAACTATGGTTTGCCATATATTTTGAGCATGCCTGCCGGCTGGTATCATTACAGGTATAGTGGGTAGTAGTTTTCGAAAAAGAAAGGCATTGAATTGCTGCTTCCAGGCACCTGCGGGCGTACCATTCTCCAGGCGACCGGGATAGAATACTTCTCCACATTGAATAATAAGAGTTTTAGCCGGATGCTTATAATTACTGTAGGTTAGTCCAACTGGTACTACCTGCAGTTCATTCCTCAAATATTTATCGTGCAGGGCATGCTGCACCATTTTTGCCGTACCACTTTTTAAAGGCTTCAAATTCCAGTCGTGTAAGGTAGTGCCTTCAGCAAAAATAATAATGATCCCATCTTTTTTCAGGATTTGCCTGCACTGCTCAATGGTATCAAAGTTCTTCCTCAATTTTTCTTTTTCTTCAGATATCCTGTAAACAGGAATGCCATTTAAATACCTGAGGAGCAAATGAAAGAGCGGGTTGTTAAACATATCGCTGCGGATCGTAAAATGAACCGGGCGTTTGCAGGTACAGCCAATAACAATGGCATCCATCATGGAATTGGGGTGGTTGGAAGCGATGATGGCCGGGCCATTAAGTTCACCCAAAGGAAAACCGCAGGTGATTTTTCTCCTGAAAAAAAATAATAAACTACAGCGTGCCAGAATTCTGATGCAGTAATAAAACAAAGGATTTGTAGCTTTAGTTTTGAAGTTAAGTAAAATTTAATGAGATATTATTAAATGCGGCAAAAGCAATTGGTTGTAATTGGTGGCGGCGCGGCGGGTTTTTTTACCGCTGTAAATGCGGCGCGGATGAATCCGGCATTAAAGGTTACGATATTGGAAAAGAGCAACAAACTCCTTGCGAAAGTGAGGGTGAGTGGAGGTGGCAGGTGCAATGTTACGCACCATTG
>DASUFG010000094.1:0-3779 GCA_036274715.1 Agriterribacter sp. | reverse complement strand
GGTTCACCTGCGGTAGGTGAAATTTTCGGGGTTTAAAAACTTCACCCAAGCGAAAAACACCGGGAATTTTGTACCGACCTTAACATGTCGCTTAATCTATCACACCTGAATTAATGAGAATAAAAAAACAGGTTATTGCATTCGCTGCGATAACCTGTTTGCATAAAAATGATATGCTTACTACGGCATGGTTCCTGCTTCCACCAACCAGCAAAATTTGCCTATAAATTCTTGATGCGGATATTTCTATATTGCACTTTCATCGGCGGACCCACGTGTACCTGCACCCCTAATAATCCTTCCATTTTACGGTGTACAGTATCGTCATCGGTTACATCACTCATTAAAACATCGTTAATGTAATGTTGCAAATGGTTGCCTTTGATAATTAAATGGCAACTATTCCAGTCGTCGCTTCTGATAAGTGCTTTCAGGGAGTCCTTATCACCAAGCGATCCGTCAACTACCATGGCGTTCCACGCATTGTTTTCCGAAGTACCCTCCTTTGCGGGTATAGTGGTTTTTGCCCACGGTAGGCCAGCGTGGTTCGGCCACGCTCTTCATAATTCTGCCCTGTATAACTGTTCTTTCCGTCGATATCGGCCTGGTAACCCTTTAAAGCAAAGGGAACATCTTCAAACATCTCGCTACGATAATTAATACCACTGTTTCCGCTCTCGGTGATTTTAAAATCCAGCTTTAATTCAAAATCTTTTGGTTGCCCGCCCTGCCATATCATAAAAGTGTTTTTCTGTATTGTGGTACTGGGTGTTATTTCACCCACTAAACTGCCATCTTCTACCCTCCAGTGAATAGAATCTCCTTTCCAGCCGTTAAGGGTTTTACCATCGAATATGGGTTCAAAACCGTCATCTGTCACTGTGGCTGTTTCATCGACTTTTGTTTCCGGGTCGCTGCTTGTGCCGGAGTTGCAACTGCCCATCAACAGTGCAGCAAACATGAATGCAAGGCAATAGTTCGTTTGTTTTATCATTTTCATTTTTTTAGATGATTTTAAAAAGACGCCGACAAGCTATGAAAAAATCCGGGACAGGACAAAACAATCGCTTATATCCTTTTACATTGCTGTTTAAAGGGCAGCACACCCCGAATTGATTATGTACCGGCACAGGATGGAACAGGACAGGATAAAACAAAAAAACCAGGACACTGTCCTCAAAAAAAACTTTTTCATCGGTTAAATAAAACAATCAAACCAGCAACAAGTAACCATTGACAAACATTTGTTCTATTTCAGATCACCGTAAAATAGGGAACCCGATTTTTATCATATCCGGCGCTAAAAAAAACAGGGAGTTAAAGTTGATGTTAACCTACCCAAAGGAATACTTATGTCACAGTATTTTCCTACATTAGACCCTCCAATTCAGGAGCTGGCCCACCAAATGTGATTTGGCGGCTGAACAAAAACATTAATTTATTTGTAACGATTGCTTAAAAGATAACGACTTGAGAAACCAGCGCTGGACCAACAAAATTTCCAATCACATACCACTAGGCGGAATAGAAACGGCAGTAGCAGACAATGGCTTAGCCCGTGGAACCCGTTTTGCATGGATCAATACAGGAACCGGACTGCGCTACAAAATAGTGATTGACCGGGCGATGGATATCGCGGAAGCATTTTACAATGAGCACAGCCTGGCCTGGATAAGTCATGCGGGGATCACATCAGCACAACCTTTTTCAAATAAAGGAGCCGACTGGCTTAAAACATTTGGGGGCGGGCTGCTTACCACCTGTGGATTAACACATGTGGGCGGCCCGGAATCCGACGCATTTGGTGAGCGCGGCCTGCACGGAGAAATCAGCAATATTCCCGCAGCCATTGAATCCATTATACAGCCGGACCCGTTGGCAGGCAAAATGGAAATGAGCATTACCGGCCGCATGGTACAAAGCCAGGCTTTGGGCACCCGGCTTGAACTCAAACGCACCATTTCGGGGAAACTCGGCGAGGCATTCATCAACATTCACGATGAAGTAACCAACAGGGGCAACACGATAGCGCCGCATATGCTCTTGTATCATTGTAACTTTGGGTGGCCGCTGGCGGATGAGGGAACGACTATTGTGTGGAAGGGCGACTGGCAACCGCGCGATGGAAACCCAAACAATGCAATATTCAGCAACGGAAAAGATTTTCATACCTGCCCCGCCCCGTTGGACGAACACAGCGGCAGCGGCGAGGAAGCGGCCTTTATTGATATTGCCGGAGACGATGACGGACACTGCACCTGCGGACTCCACAATGGGCAGTTAGGCATTGCCGTTAGCATTGGTTTTTCCAAAAAGCAATTGCCCTGGCTAACCAACTGGCAGCATTGGGGAAAAGGAGAATATGTTACCGGGCTGGAACCGGGCACAAACCCTCCCATCGGCCAGGCAAAAGCAAGGCAGCAAGGCACGCTCCTTCAAATTGCCCCGGGAGAAACACGCAACTATGATATTCGCATTGAAGTTTTGCACGAACAGGAAAGCATCAACCATTTTTTAAAACATAGCCGATAAACTATCAATTTTAATTTCACAACATGGAAAAATTAAGTGTAGCACAAAAAGCATTGGACCAGGGAAAGGGAATTCTGCGTTTAGCGCCCACATGGGTGCCAAGGTCGTTTTGCGTGCCGGGACGAAGAATTAAATTACACCCGGACGACTACTATGTACTGGGTGGGCAACGGGGAGGTATAGACGAACGCTGGTTCTCCAGCACCACACCGGCAAAAAACGGCCCGCTTACCGGCGAAAATGAAGGACTGAGTCCTATTGTTTTTAACGACGGCTCCAAAACAGAACAAATATTGCTGAGAGATGCGGTAAATGAACTCAAGGGAGCGCTGATTGGTGAACGCCTATGGAAGGAACATGAATCCTGGCCGATGTACTCTAAGTTTTTCGATAATATGGGACCACTCCCCCACCATGTACATCACAACGATGAGAAAGCCGCGTTGATCGGGCAAAAAGGGAAACCGGAAGCCTATTATTTTCCACCACAGTTAAATAATCATGGCGGTGATTTTCCGTACACCTTTATTGGCATCGCCCCGGGCACCACAAAAGACCAGATTCGCGAATGCCTGGTAAACTTTACCAAAGGCGATAATAAAATCACCAACTACTCGCAGGCTTACCGCCTGGAACCGGGTACGGGCTGGGATGTGCCGCCGGGACTGTTACATGCACCCGGAAGCATGTGTACCTACGAGCCGCAGAAAGCGTCTGACGTTTTCGCGATGTATCAATCACTGGTGAACGAAGCCATTATTCCGGAGGAGTTATTATGGAATGGCACGCCTAAAGAAAGCATCGGTGACTACGACGCGTTGATTGATGTGCTGGACTGGGAGCTGAACGTTGATCCCAACACCATGGCCAATCGCTTTATGGCACCTAAACCGGTGAGCGATGTACAACAAATGAAAGCACAGGGTTATGTAGAAAACTGGATCTGCTATAAATCGGATTCCTTCAGCGCCAAAGAGCTGACTGTTCTACCCGGGGCAACAGTTACCGTAAAAGACAATGGCGCCTACGGTATTATTGTAATGCAGGGGCATGGCAGGATGGGCGTTTGGGATATTGAAACACCCGCTTTGATCCGTTACGGGCAATTGACCAATGATGAATTTTTCATCAGTGAGCAAGCGGCCAAAGAAGGCGTTACGATTACGAATGCATCCAAAACAGACCCGATTGTGATATTGAAACATTTTGGCCCGGGCAACCCCGACCTGGTGTTGTAGTATAATAGC
>DASUFG010000093.1:0-8762 GCA_036274715.1 Agriterribacter sp. | reverse complement strand
CACAACAATATACAACATTGTAAAAAAGAAAGGGGAGCAGAGATGATTACGACGTGATTTAAATTTTTCCGAACAATCAATCCCACACGTATCGTTCATCATACTTAACGGTATACTTCTTCAGAATTTCCCGGTCTTTGATCTGAAAGGCATTCCTGTTATGATGCGCATGTTGATTGCTTAATCTGCAAGAGTGGAATACTCCTGAAGTAGAGGGAAAGCCCGGGGATAATCGCCATTCGGACCACAAAAAAAGCAGGCAAAAGCCTGCTTTTCAAAACCATCACACTAATAAAATATTATCCGATATGCTGTTCAATCTTTTTAACAAAATTAGCCTTGGGCTGTGCGCCAACCAATTTGTCAACTACCTGTCCGCCTTTTACGAATAAAATAGCAGGAATAGAAGTAACACCATAATTGATAGAAAGCTGCGGGTTATTGTCTACATTCACTTTTCCCACATTCACTTTACCGGTATATTCTTTACTTAATTCTTCAATAACCGGGCCTATTGCACGACAAGGACCACACCACTCTGCCCAAAAATCGATAACAGATAATTTATCAGAATCCAAAACCTTTTCCTGGAAATTTGTGTCGGTAAATTCGAGTGCCATAATAACGAAATTTTGTTTATAATTTATTGTTTCTGGTTTGCCATTTATGGGAATACAGTCTGCAAATTTAAGTCCATTATGCCAAACAAGTTGATATGTCATTATCCACATATGTGCATTAGACAATTTGGCTTCTTACAATTTCTCCAAAGCAGTAACTTTTACTTCCATATCAGGATTCTCTTCCAGGAAAGCGGTCATTTCGTCATTCATTTCAAAGCCATTTTCAAGGGTATACATGCTCACTTTCCAGTTTGAACGGGGTTCCACCAACACAAATTTAACAGTTGACTTACCGGCATAGGTTTTCAGGTTTCTGTCTATAAAGGCTAAATTGTCTTCATTTAAGAGTTTGGGATGCAATTCCACCTGCAATTGACGGGTTAACAATCTTTTCACAGTTTCCAGCAACATTACGCTGCTAAGCTTGAATTCAAAATCGGTAGTACTGTTCCAACGGGCTTTAAAATTGCCCATGGCAAAAACCAGGTTGCCCAAACTGAAGTGGTCTTTGAATTTAACGTAATCTTCACCAAACAATGCCAGTTCTGTTTTACCGGAATAATCCTCCAGCGAAAAAACGCCAAACTGCTTTCCATTGCGTGTGGTGCGGTGCTGCGCATCAGAAACCAATCCCGCAATCCGCAGCGGTCTGAAGGGGTTCGGCATTGCCAGGATCGATTCCTTGAATTCTAAAAATTCAGAGATCATCGTAATGCCATAGTGCGTCATTTCGAAACGGAAATGGTCTAACGGATGACCACTAATAAATATGCCTGTGATATCTTTTTCATGTTCGAGCCATTCCGTTAAGGTCCAGGGTGCGCAATCGGGTAATTTAGGTGGAGTTACATCCGGCATCTGCAAATCGCCGAACAATGTATTTGTTGTATTGACCGATTGACTTTGATAAATATTGCCAAACTTAATGATCTTCTCCAGCCCGGTGGAAGTATCACCCTGGGGTAT
The DNA here is from genome assembly GCA_036274715.1 of Agriterribacter sp. Classification (GTDB taxonomy): domain Bacteria; phylum Bacteroidota; class Bacteroidia; order Chitinophagales; family Chitinophagaceae; genus Agriterribacter. The sequence continues at coordinate 7,173 of DASUFG010000093.1, read as the reverse complement.
ATAAAAATATTGCGCCCGGTGTATATCGGAAAAACAATCGAACGCCCCGGAATATACCAAACACTCTAACGATTTTTTATTGACTACACGCTGGTTAACACGTTTTACCAAATCAAAAATGGATTTGTAATGCCCCTTCTTTCTTTCTTCAATAATCCCTTCGATAGCCGCCTCTCCCACTCCTTTCAATCCGCCAAGACCAAACCGTATTTCACCTTTTGCGTTCACCGCAAAACCTTTGTTCGATTCATTGATATCCGGACCGAGCACTTTCAACCCCATACGCTTGCATTCCTCCATGAAAAAAGTAATCTTTTCAATAGCCCCTGCATGGTTCAATACCGCCGCCATATACTCCGACGGGTAGTGCGCTTTTAAATATGCCGTTTGATAGGCTACAAAAGCATAGCAGGTAGAATGCGATTTATTGAATGCATACTGCGCAAATGCCTCCCAGTCTGTCCACACCTTCTCGAGTACTTTCGCATCATGCCCCTTTGCGGTGGCGCCCGAAATAAATTGAGCTTTCATTTTATCCAGCACCGCCTTTTGCTTTTTTCCCATGGCTTTACGCAGCACATCCGCATCGCCTTTGCTGAAACCTCCCAGCGTTTGCGACAGCAGCATCACCTGCTCCTGGTATACTGTAATGCCGTAAGTATCCGATAAAATTTCTTCCATCTCCGGTAAATCGTAGGTAATGGGTTCGCGCCCATGTTTACGATCAATAAAGTTGGGGATATAGGCCAGGGGACCCGGGCGGTATAAAGCATTCATGGCAATCAGGTCGCCGAATTTATCCGGTTTCAGTTCGCGCAGGTATTTCTGCATCCCCATGCTTTCAAACTGAAACGTACCATTGGTATCGCCGCGCTGGTACAACTGGTAGGTTTTTTCATCTTCCAGCGGTATCGTATCAATATCTATATCAACGCCATGATTTTGTTTGATGAGTTGCAACGCGGTTTTAAGGATGCTGAGTGTTTTTAAACCCAGGAAGTCCATCTTAATAACGCCCGACTCTTCAATTACGCTGCCTTCAATTTGTGTAACCCATAAATCAGAATCCTTCGCAACCGCTACCGGCAATAGCTCCATCAAATCCTTAGGCGCTATAATGATGCCTGCTGCATGTATACCGGTGTTGCGCACGGAGCCTTCTAATATCTCCGCCTCATGTAATACTTTGGAATGCATATCATTTCCCTCGTAAAACTGCCGCAACTTTTTCACATTCTCAATATCATCTGCTCCTAATCCATCTTTTTCTTCAAGCGATTTCTCTCCTTCTTTCGCATTGAGCGGCGCATGAAGCACCCGTTTTAATACAATACCCGGCTTGTCGGGCACCAGTTTGGCCAACATGTTCGACTCAGCCAGCGGCAGATCCATTACCCGCGCCACATCTTTAATGCTCATTTTAGCAGCCATGGTGCCGTAGGTAATAATTTGCGCCACCTGGTTTTTACCATATTTCTCCACTACGTAATCAATCACTTTCTGTCGACCTTCATCATCAAAATCCGTATCAATATCAGGCATGCTTTTGCGATCCGGATTCAGGAACCTTTCAAACAGCAGGTTATATTTAATAGGATCAATATTGGTAATACCGATGCAATATGCCACCACTGAACCCGCTGCTGAACCGCGTCCTGGTCCTACAAAAACTCCGATATCACGCCCGGCCCTGATAAAATCACTTACGATCAGGAAGTAGCCCGCAAAGCCCATGGACTTAATGGTGAACAATTCAAAGTTGATGCGCTCTTCTACTTCAGCCGTTAAGGGATCATAACGCTTATGCGCACCCTCATAGGTAATGTGTTTCAGGTATTCCCATTGATTGAGATTATTATCAGTATGTACCTGGAATGCTTTGGGGATTGGGAAATTAGGAAGCAGGATATCTCTTTTAAGATCCAGCAGGCTGATCTTATCCACGATCTCGCCGGTATTGTCGATTGCTTCGGGTAAATCATGAAACACCTGCTTCATTTCCTGTGTAGTTTTAAAATAAAACTGGTCGTTAGGAAATGCAAACCGTTTATTTTTTATGGCGATATCATCATCCGAAAATTCACGCAGTGCCGGGGTGGCTTGTTTCTCACCAGTGTTGATGCATAGCAGGATATCATGGGCGTTAAAATCCTTCTGGTCTATATAATGCGAATCGTTGGAAGCGATTACTTTAACATTATACTTTTTAGCATATTTCAGTAAAATATCATTTACTTTTTCCTGTTCGGGTATACCATGACGTTGTAGCTCCACATAGTAGTCCTGCTGAAAAATATTGAGCCACCATTTAAATTCATTCTCGCCCTCCTGTTCTCCTTTCTTTAATATGGTTTGCGGCACAAGCGCGCCCAGGCAGCAGGTGGTAGCAATCAAACCTTCGTGGTATTTATGAATGAGTTCCTTATCGATACGGGGATATTTGCTGTACAATCCTTCCGTAAATCCCAGCGATGTGAGTTTAATGAGGTTTTGATAACCAATTTCATTTTTAGCTAATAAAATCTGGTGATGGCGTGGGTCTTTTTCTTCTTTTGAAAATACTTTTCGGTGCCGGGTTTCGGTAATATAAAATTCACAGCCCACCACAGGCTTTACTTTTAACGGGCTTTTTTTATCATCCGGGTTAACCCTGTGCTTGTATGCTTCCGCTACGAAAGCAAATACGCCATACATGTTCCCATGATCTGTAATAGCAAGCGCCGGCATTTCATCCTTAATCGCCTTCTGGTAAAGGCCGCTGATAGACGCTGCACCGTCTAACAGGGAATACTGGGTATGCACATGCAGATGGGAAAATTGACTCATGGTGCAAATTTCGTAAAGTTGGAGCAACATTCAATTTCGCCTTTTTCCACATCTGTTTCATGGCAGCTATTTGCAGGTACTTTGATGCCATGAAATAACCATCACATATTGGAGAATTCCTCCATGTTCTTGCCGGCTCGATTTTTGTGCATAAATTGCGCATAAAAATCGAACGGTTTTGCGTTATGTCCTATTTTTGATTGGAATGGCCTTTGCTGTAAGCAGTTGCAGTAGTTTAAAATCCGCATCCGGGTCTTCTCCCAAGACTTCGAACCGAAGTGCACAAAATGATTCCCCAAAATTTCTGAATGATATAGCTATCAATGGTGAAAAAAGTTCCGGCAACAAGCGTAAAATGGAATCTGTTCCAAAGCTTCCCGATGATGACCACCGGTCCCGTGACTATATGTTTCCCGCATTTAATATTGAAAATGGTGACCCGCTCCAGTTTAAGTATGCCATCAAGATGGATGTTGAGGTAGAGCGGTTAGCCAATACCGACCTGTACAAATTCATTGAAAGTTGGTGGGGAACTCCCTACCGGATGGGCGGCACTTCATATAACGGCGTAGATTGTTCTGCTTTTACACAAACATTATTATTCGCCATTTACGGGTTGCAGGTTCCCCGCACTGCGAATGAGCAGAAGATGTTCAGCGCTCCCATAGATGTGAATGAATTGAAAGAAGGTGACCTTGTTTTTTTTAATACCCGCGGCCGGGGCATCAGCCATGTAGGTATTTATTTGCAGGATAATCAATTCGTACACGCATCTTCTTCGTCAGGCGTAATGATCAGCAACCTCAATGACAGTTACTGGCACAAAAGGTTCATCAACGCGGGCAGGGTGATTGACGAAAAAACGGCTGCCGCTGTTTCACTGCATAGCAGGTAACTTAATACTCCTTTCACTCAGGAGCCTGCTCCTCGTGGTATGCATCCTCCGTATTGATCTCCCATATGTTGTCTTTGTTTTTGCGACCGGCAATAATATTATCCACAGCCTCCATGGCGGTAAGCATGCTATGGTCGCTGTTATTATACCGGTGCATGCCATTTCTGCCCACGAGGTATAAATTGTCTATCGTATCCATAAACGATTGCACCACGCTGAAATTTTCGTACCCTCCAAAATAAGACGGATAAGCTTTTTTTACCTTCACAACCAGGGTATCCTTGACATCACTACGGTTGAGGATATTAATCGATTCCATTTCGCAAAGCGCTTTATCAGCAATCGTTTGATCATCCTGTTGCCAGAATGCATCCGTTTCATTGCAAAAATATTCAACACCGATCCATACATCGGCGGGATCATTAACCATGTAAGGGCTCCAGTTATGAAAAAACTGGATGCGGCCGGCTTTGATATGCCGGTCCTGGATATAGATCCAGTTATCGGTAAAGGGCGAATTATCATCTTTAACGGCCAACGCTGATGCCAATATACCTACAATTAAGAAATCCCTGTACTCGAGGGAAGATGCAGCAATTTTTACTTCATCGGGGATGATCAATTGCTCCGTCTTTTTTACCAGCTCTTTTACCGGCATAGTGGAGAAGAAATAACTTCCTCTGCAGATTTTTTTATCGCCGGTTATCATATCAGTAATTTCCACGCTGGATAATTTTTTATCCATATCACCATTCAATCGCGAAACGGTGGTGTTGAGCAAAATTTTTCCGCCACGGTTTTCAATTTCTTCCGCCACGGTTTGCCACATTTGGCCCGGGCCATATTTAGGATATAAAAATTGCTCAATCAGGCTGGTACTGGTTGCCGACTGACTAATGCTTTTATCGCTTGTAAACAAGGAGCGAAGCGCGTGTTTGATCACCTTGCCTATATCCAGGTCTTTTACCCGCTGCTGCCCCCAGGTTGCCGGTAGTTTTTCGCAGGGTACTCCCCAAACCTTTTCTGTATAATCTTTAAAAAAGGTTTCGTACAATACATTCCCAAAACGGTTCCTGAAAAACTGGGCAAGGTTGTTTTCGGGCTTCACCGGTAACATTTTTGCGCGGATATAAGAAAAACCAATGCGTATGACTTTTTGCAAACCCAACTTGCGCAGGGTTGTTTTGTTGAATTGAAGCGGGTAGTCAAAGAATTGCTGCTGAAAATATATCCTCGATTTGCGGGGCCGCAACAACATTACTTTATCTGTATCTGTAACCGCGTTTCCGGCAACGGAATATGACGCTTTTTTTTGTTGGTACTGAATCTGGATTTGCTTTTCAGCACAGCCGGCATCAAGCGGCAAAAAATGCAGCCACCAATTCATCACCTTTTCAGATTTAGAAAAAAAGCGGTGCCCTCCGATATCGATTTTATTTCCTTTATAGTCGATGGTTTTGGAAATGCCCCCTACCTGTTTATCCTGTTCAATAACGATAGGGATAATATCGGTTTTATTGAGTAATTCGTAGGCTGCTGTTAATCCTGCCGGGCCGGCTCCTATAATGATTGCGTACTGCACTTATAAATTCTGATAATTAGGGTAAATATGATTGCTGTATGGTTTTGCCTGCTTATACATGAATGCCAGCAATAGCAGGGCCGCGAAAATAATGTATTCACCCAAAGTATGCTCCATTTTAATATATGGGGAGTTAATAATGTTTAATATTAGTCCTGATATGATAAATATATATATCCGGTTATACCTTTTTGTATAGCCGGCGGCAGCAAGCAATAAAGGATAAAACCATTGCACGGTATAGTACTGGTGCCTGTATACCGGTGAAAAAAGGTCGGAAATCATGTATAAACAAACACCGAGGATGGCCAGGTTATAGATAGCAAAGTCCGATTTCCTGCTCCAAAAATAAAAAACCAATGTGATGATGAAAATGATTGAAAAAGATGCGATCATTAGGAGTTTGGGAGAAAGGTGAATGCCCAAAACATCCCTGGCCAATACAAATACATTCCCGTTTTCTGAATAATTAATATAAGAAGTGCTGGCATTTGCTTTTTCGATTTCCGCAGTGTTCCACCCTTCCCAGGACGCAAAGACCGGATCCTTTTCATTTTGTTGGATCGTTGGTCCCATATCCTGGTGAAGCTTTACCTGTTCCGAAAGACCCTGTGCATACTCCGTCCACAATGCCCGTTGATACGGATTTCCAGCTACCCACGCCAGCATTAAGAAAACAGGCACAAGAAATGCAATGATATACTTCCGGCTATAGCTACCCGCTAAAAACAAAAAGGGTATAAACATGAGCACGGTGTTAGGACGAATTAAAAAGAGTGAAACGGCAGAGAGTCCGGCCAGCAAAGCAGCTGTCAGTTGATTTTTCCTGCGAAGAAAAAAATAAACGAGCATGGCAAGGAAAGGAATAAAAAGATAGAGTTGCCCCGGCGCTATCAAATTAATCCAGGCTTCCGTAAAAAGAAAACTGGCAGCAATAAGCATCACCAGCATTTTCTGCACCACGGTGGCAGCAAAAGTCAGCGCCATGCCCACCATTGCAAATAACAACAGGTATTGTACGAATACCCATAACCGCGATATGGTGCGTTGCTGCAAATCGGCAATGGGATAAAGCAGCATATGAAAAAAAGGGCTGGCTGTGCTGGTAGAAACCCTGAGTGAATCGAAGTTCTGGGGATCGTAATACCGTATCCCATCAGCTGGCTTCCATTTATAGAAGTAAGGCATTTTGCCATCCTTTTGCAACCTTGCCCCTACAATGCGATTGCGAAGGTCGCCCGGGTAAAGTTTCTCCAGTTGAATGTCTCTGTATACCGACCAGCACAAACTTAGTACGGCTACCACCAGTATAGCTAACCCCGATAGTTTAGTCACTTTTGCTGCGATTGTTTTGTCTGTATATAAAAATTCGGGTCCACAGCAAATTCAGTACTCGCACCCTTTTCGTTTCTAATTGTCTTCCATTTTTGCGTAGGCCGGATCCACTTTTCTCCCGCAAAATTTACTTTCAGCGGCAAATTGAACCCTTTCACACAATCCGTCCAACGATATGAAAGTTTTTCCCCTTTAATGATATATTCGAGTACCGGTATTTGTGTGGTTCGCAAATACTGATCGAAGAGTGTAGAAAAATCAATGCCGGAAGTTTGGTTGATATAATTTTCCACCTGCTTCCCGGTAACCGTTTGATGATAAAAAGTGGTATTCATTCCTATGAGTAGTTGCCGGAAAGCCGAATCGTTATTCATCACCTGCCTGATCATATGTATCATGTTCCCGCCCTTATAATACATATCTCCCGACCCTTCACTATTCACACCATATGCGCCCTGAACAGGAATATCATTCACAATTTTTTTTCTTGTGCCGATCACATAATCGTTGCCGGCATCCTTGCCATATTGGCAAT
>DASUFG010000092.1:0-2594 GCA_036274715.1 Agriterribacter sp. | reverse complement strand
TATAAGATTGAACTCGATAAACGGCTCGGCAACGATAACCAGTTGTTCCGTGTTATTGGCAGCAAGGCCCGGAAAGATCCGCGGCGGGTGGTTTTTGCGGAAGCCGACAATATTAAAATTTTGAAGGCGGCACAAATCGTGTTGGACGAGGGCATTGCCTATCCCATTTTGCTGGGTGAAGAAAAGAAGATAGCCCAAATCGCAGCGGAGAATGGAATTGACCTCGAAGGCATACCGGTTATTGACCCAAGGAGTGAAGAGTGGGACAAAACACGTCATGAATATGCGGCCTTATATTTCAAAAAGCGCCAGCGTCGTGGAGTGAACCGGTACGAGGCTTCTAAAATAATGAAAGACCGGATCAGGTTTGCCTGTATGATGCTGAATACCGGTGATGCCGATGCGGTGATTGGCGGACTTACCCGTAACTACCCGGAAACAGTGAGGCCTGCATTAGAAATTGTGGGAACAGAAAAAGGAGTGAATAAAATTGCGGGCATGTACATTATTGTTACAAAAAAAGGTCCCCTGTTTTTGGCCGATACCACGGTTAATTTTAATCCCACATCCGAAGAACTTGCCGATATTACCCTGATGGTAGCCAAAGAAGTCAAAAATTTTGGTATTACACCACGTGTAGCCTTGCTCAGTTATTCCAATTTTGGTACCAGCAATGCCGAAGAAGCGGTAATGGTGCGTAAAGCAGGAGAATTGCTGAAGCAAAAAAATCCGGAACTTATCGTAGATGGCGAAATACAGGGCATCCTGGCATTCGACAAAGAATTGCTGAAAGAAAATTATCCGTTCAGCGAACTCGTTGATATGGATGTCAACACCCTGATCTTCCCCAATTTAAGCGCCGGCAATATTGCTTATAACCTGCTGCAGGAGATAGGTGGTTTTGACACTATTGGTCCTGTTTTGCTGGGGTTGGCTAAACCAGTGCACGTGCTGCAGTTAGGTAGTTCCGTTAGGAGCATCGTAAATATGGTATTCATAGCCGTGGTGGATGCCCAGCAAAAATGCCAGAAGGATACGGCAGGAACGATGTCCGAACAGGAATGGTGGAGAAAGGAAAAGGAAGGTAGAAAAGGTAAAATGTAAAATAAAAGGGGAATCGCTCCGGGTGATAGAAATTTCGGGTCATGAGGTCCGTAAAGAGCAAAATCAATGCGGGTCTGCAACCCGGCAGACCCTATAGGTTCTAAAATCGACCGGCTTCGTTTTGTGAAAGTGTTGAAGGGGACGTTGTGTCATTCTCCTTAATTCCAGATTCCATTCATTTCCGTAAGTATAATGGGCATGCTGTCCGTTACAACGATAGTGTGTTCATGCTGGGCAACAAATCCGCCCTTATTGCCCACCAGGGTCCAGCCATCCGAAAGTGTTTCAGCAATTGTTGAATGTGTTGAAATAAAGGTTTCAACGGCTACTACGGTATTTTTTCTGAACCTGTTTTTATTGAACCGGTTTCCGTAATTGGCAATTTCCCGGGGCTCCTCGTGAAGGCTTCTTCCCACGCCATGCCCGGTTAAATTTTTAATTACTTTATAGCCAGCTTTCCTGGCTTCGGTTTCAATCAAATAGCCAATGTCTGAAATGCGAACCCCGCCTTTAATATTGTGGATGGCCTTTTGCAGGATCTTTTTTGAGGTATCAATAAGGTGTTGGTGCTTGCAATAGTCTACTCCAATTACAAAAGAACCACCATTGTCGGACCAAAAGCCATTCAATTCGGCAGATACGTCGATATTAACCAGGTCGCCTTCGTGAATGATTTTTTTGTGACTGGGTATACCATGTGCTACTTCATTGTTCACGCTTATGCAGGTGCATCCGGGGAAGCCGTACGTTAATCGCGGTGCAGATTTCGCCCCCAGGTCACGAAGAACCTGGCCGCCCAGGTCATCTAATTGTTTTGTAGACACTCCTGGCCTGGCAGCCTTGCGCATTTCCTTCAGGGCTAAAGCAACAGCTTCGCTGACCTGCTTCATTCCTGCCAGTTCTGAATGTTTTGTAATAGACATGGTTTCGTTGGTTAAGAGTGCCAGCTTCGTAAAACCAGTAGTTAGAAATTATACCTAACCACCTACTTTATTTTGCTGTTGATGTAATCAATCTGCTCCTGTATGGCGGCAGGGTCGGCAGAAAGATTTTTTGCTGCTGTTTTTTGGGTAGCAATGGTTTTCAGCAACACACTGTTTACAAACGGGAAAATATCTTTTTGATAAGCCTCTGGAATTTCATCGCGGAAGGTAACCAGTGCGTCCGTGGCTTTTTTTACCGATGCGGTACTGTCAAGCTGTATAGCATAGTAAGCTACTATATTCGCATTGTCGAGTTTAGCCTGGCCAAAAGGCAGTTCATTATACCAGTTCAACACATAATCCAGGTCCTCCTCTTTACTGTTCTCTGCAAATGTATTACTGATGGCTTCGGCGAGTTTATCCTTCGCCTTTGCGTGGGATAATTTTTTCGCCGCTGCATAAGCCGCCGGCTTATCTAACTGGTTAAGCGAAAGTAAAGCGTCCCCGGCAACGGTGTATGAAGACTCGTTCACGCTTCTTTGTATCAGGTCTTTATAAATAGGCTTA
>DASUFG010000091.1:0-3727 GCA_036274715.1 Agriterribacter sp. | reverse complement strand
CTCACCAAACTTCCCGACGGAACATTGGTATTAGCCTATAATCCAGATACTGCCAACTGGGGTTCGCGCTCCCCGCTTTCCTTAGCTATTTCTTTTGATAACGGTGTTACCTGGCCGAAAATCCTGGATATTGACAGCGGCGATAAAGAAGACGAATATTCGTACCCGGCGGTGATCAGCTATGGCGATACGATTGCCGTTAGTTATACCTGGAACAGGAAAAACATCGCTTATTGGATGGGAACTAAAGACGCGCTTATACGCGCGGCCAAGGACAGGTAGCGGTAGCGGCCGATCCAGGTAAGAAAAGTGAAAGGTGAGACGGATAAACGGAGCATTTCGGGTGTGACAGTAATAGTGCAACAATCTCCAACTGGCACCAGGATGGCTGAAAAATAGTGCATTTCAGCCTGGTCATTATTTCTAAAGTAACTGAAAACCCAACATACATATTTCAACCTAAATCAAAATCAATGAACAAATCCTTACTGTTCAGGCGAATGTTACCAGTGGCGCTTGCACTCGCTACGGCTTGGGCCGCACGCGGACAAATTGGTCATGAGTACGGCGCAGCATGGGCTGCAGGTATTGGCATATTAACCATGATAGCCGTGTCGGGCCGACAGGACTGGTACGACCGCCTGCCTGTGATAGCAGCTTTGGGCGCTATTGCCTGGGGTGCGGGTGGTATGATCAGCTATGGAAAAGTAGTAGGCTTCGGGCATGCTGCCGATTACCTGAATGTAAGTTATGGCTTATTGATGCTGGTAGTTATTGGTGCATTATATGGATTCATTGGAGGCGGGATTACTGCGCTGGCTTTAGAAACCACGCCTGAACACAAAGTAGATTGGGCAACTGTTTTTATGCAAATGTTTGCGGGAGGCTATTTGTTCTGGGGTATTTTTATTTTTCAGTTAGAATGGCTGATGACGCCGCCACGTTCCGAACTATGGGCTGGCTGCATGGGTGCCGCCCTCGCATTGGGTTGGTATATGTATCGTAACGGATACAAAAATGCCATGCGTACGGCCATTTTCAGCGCGTTGGGTGCTGGCTTTGGTTTTGGGTTTGGTAATTTTTTACAACGCATGGGGAATACTTCCGGTATTAAGTTCAATTGGTGGAACGTAATGGAATACTCAATCGGATTTTTTGGTGGATTAGGCATGGCGTACGGAATATTCTCCGGCAGCAAATGGCCAAAAACAATCTCACCTGATAAAACGTCTAATATTGTTGGATGGGTGTTTTTAATTGTGCTGCTTCCAATAATCAATTTGATTGAGGGGGTGAACACAAAAACAATGACGAATACAGGCACAGGTATACAAGCTGCGGATCCGGCTGCCTTTGCTTTAAACTGGCAAATAATAATGTGGGTGATGTCTGCATTGTTTATGATATTACTCACGTACTATGTTAAACCGGCTTTGCTGGGAGCGACATCTCAAAAAAAGGTTATTGGGCTCACTTTACTTTACCTGGTATGGTATATCATAATCAGCAACGTAATTAGTGCCATTTGGTTAACCCCAAAATTCGTTTCACAGCATTTGTATTGGTTAAACCTGGCAGCTGTGTGGTTGTTGCTACGCAAAAATGCCGGTGTTTCCATTCCCGAAAACGAAACAACGTCCGGCAAGCCCTGGTCGTTTACTGCCCTAAAATGGTGGGGAATGGCAATACTGGTTATTTTACTGGTGAGCTATATCGCGGTTTCCATTGGCAAAATAAGCCCCAATGCCCAGTTAAGATTCGAGTAATTGCACATTAGTCATTTACCCGTTGCTTCATTTTATATGGGTCAAATTCACATGATTATAACAAATGGATGCTTAAATTTGTGTAAATAATGATCAATCATGTCGTCTGATTTTGAAACGGAAAAAAATGTAAAAGCCGGAACGATTACTGGTGTAATAACTGGTGCATTATTCCTCTTCTTTTTCCTGGTTTCCTGGTCCATGCCGGTTATTCCACCACCACCTGTAGATGAAGGACTGGAAGTGAACCTGGGAGATAGCGATGATGGTTTGGGAGATATCCAACCCCTTGTTCCCGGGGCGCCTTCGGCTGCCGAAAAGCATGTAAATACGCCACCGAAAGCTTCCAATACGCCGGTTCAGCAGGTGAAGGCGATTGCAACAGACGATAATGATGAAGACGCACCCGATGTACATGTTCCTAAACCCAAAGTGGCTGATCCCAAAGCAACAACAATACCCACTAAGGAAAATACATCGGTAACAAAAAATAATAATACCAAAAAGGAAGTCGTTCAAAACCCTGTTCCTGCTCCTCCAAAGCCAAGAGCTACCTATAAAGGCGGAGACGGAAGCGGACCCGGGGGCAATAACGCCGATACCTGGAATAGCAGCCGAAGCGAAGGCAATACCAGCGGTTCCGGCGACAGGGGTAAAATTGTTGGCGATCCCAATTCAAAAAATTATGATGGTTTTGGTGGAAATGGTAATAGTGGTTACACCATCCAGGGTAGCTTGAAAGGCCGCCGGATTATCACGCAACCTTCTTTCCAGGATGAGTTCAATGACAACGCAAAAATTGCCATTGATCTTTCGGTAGATGCGTCGGGAAGGGTAACCAGTGCATCTTACCAGCCAAAGGGGTCTACTACATCCAACGCAGCTATGAAGGACATCGCCTTACGCAAAGCCAACCAGTTAAAGTTTGCCGCAGGCGAAGAACAAAGAGGAACAATAATATTCAACTTCAGGGTAACGAATTAAACTTTCTGTTTTTGAAGCCCAATATCTTCGAAAAGGGCATACGCGATCGTGACGACGTAGCGTATGCCTTTCTTTATTTATAAATCATTCTTGCCTTTATTTTTCCACTTAATTTTGCTTCCTGCATCTATAGGCAGACTATGTTCATGAATTACAAAGAAACCATCGAATATCTTTATAAGGCGCTTCCCATGTTCAGCCGCATCGGCGTTTCGGCAATCACAAAAGACCTGGCGAATACCCGTTTGTTATGTGAGGGGCTGAATAACCCGCAGGATCATTTTAAAAGCATTCATGTTGCCGGAACAAACGGCAAAGGTTCGGTAAGCCACATGCTGGCTGCAGTACTGCAAGCAGCTGGTTATACTACAGGTCTATACACTTCACCCCATCTTAAAGATTTTAGAGAAAGGATCAAAGTGAATGGCGAAATAGTGGAAGAAGATTTCGTGGTGGCGTTTACCCAAAAAATAAAGCCGGAAATTGAAGCCCTTTCGCCTTCTTTTTTTGAGATTACTGTTGCCATGGCTTTTGATTATTTTAGAAGCAGGCAGGTAGACGTAGCCGTTATTGAAACCGGGTTAGGCGGCCGATTGGATAGCACCAATGTTGTTAACCCGGTATTATCTGTAATTACCAATATTGGTTGGGACCATATGAACATACTGGGCGGGAGCCTGGAAGAAATAGCTGTTGAAAAAGCCGGCATCATTAAGCCAGGCATACCGGTAGTAATTGGGGAAGTGCTGCCTGAAACCCAGCATGTTTTTGAAAGCGCAGCCAAAGAAAAAAATGCCCCTTTGATATTTGCAGAAAAAAAAAGGTATGCAGATGATTATCGATACGGAAATAACGTACTTACTGCTGAAGTAGTAGATGCTGCCAGCAATGACAAGCAAACAGTTCATCTTGACCTTACAGGAATATACCAGGTAAAAAACCTGGTGACCACCCTAGCGGCGATTGATGAATTAAAG
>DASUFG010000090.1:0-10643 GCA_036274715.1 Agriterribacter sp. | reverse complement strand
CGCTATACAGGAGCCACGCCAAAATCTTCGGTTGACCCGGTTTCCGGCAAGACTTATGTTGATGTGTATAAGGATTCGGATTGGGATAACCCGGTGTTTGATGAAAGCAAGCACTATTTATGGCCACTTCCGCTTAGTGCTTTGTCTCAAAACCCTGATTTAGGACAAAATCCCGGTTGGCAATAGTCCACTTTACTATACCACGTAACATATGTTATGTGGTATAGTATTTTTTCAAAGAACTTACAGGTGCATCAATATTTCACCACATGAAGAATAAAATCATAGGGCTGCTTTTAATGCAGGTAATCGTTTTTTCTATAAAAGGCCAAGGATATTCGGAGGGCAGTGAACAGCTGGTTAAACTTGAAAATCCGGTTACTGTTCAATACATTAAATCTAAACTGAAAAAATCAACTCCCCGGTTAATCCTTACACCGGCCATCGAGAAAAATCTGAAGCATAAAATTAAGTCGGACCCGATTGTAAAAAATTATTACGAAGCCATCCAACTCAATGCCGGTAAAATACTTACCGAACCGTTCCTGGAAAGAAAGCTGGAAGGGCGTAGATTGTTGGGTGTTTCGAGGGAAATGTTGTACAGGATGACTGTTCTATCCATGGTGTACAGGATAGAAAAAAATGCGGAGATTCTCAAGCGGATTAATGACGAACTTTTGGCAGTCTGCCATTTTTCTGACTGGAACCCTTCACATTTTTTAGATGTGGCAGAAATGTCGTTGGCAGTGGCGATAGCAACCGACTGGGCGGGTAAGGCACTGCCTAAAGCCACCGTGGACCTGGCAAAAAACGCGCTCATTGAAAAAGGAATAAAGGCCAGTTTTGGCGATAAAGATCCCTGGTGGTTGGCAGGCACCAACAACTGGAACCAGGTGTGTAACGGCGGAATGATTGCGGCTTCGATTGTCATTGCAGAAAAAGATCCTGAGTTGGCAGCAAAAACGATCAGCAGGTCGCTGGAAGGAATGCCGCAGGCATTAAAGCAATACGCCCCAGATGGAGTATACCCCGAAGGCGCCACCTATTGGGGGTATGGTACCAGTTTTTCTGTTACCACATCTTCCTTCCTCGAAAGTGCATTCGGTACTGATTTTGGAATTGCAGCTTATCCTTCATTTTTGAAGAGTGCTGATTTCAGGCTGGAAATGGTTGCGCCCACGGGCATGTATTTTAATTTTGCCGACTGTGGCGATAGTGCCGGAAAAAACGGTGATGTTACACTCGCCTGGTTTGCCAAACAAACCGGCAATCCAATATATCTTGAAAAAGAAAAATTTTTGCAACCGGCCGCGTCAATGCAAAAGTTGTCCCGCTTAGCTGGGCCAGGCTTGGTTTGGCTGTCGCAGTTTGAACCTAAAAATGAAGTGGGTTTGCCCGCTACCTGGAAAGGGGATGGTTCTAACCCGGTTGTTGTATTTCGAAACGCAGAAAACAATCCTGGCAATTACTATTTTGGAGGTAAAGGGGGTAAGGCTGGGCTCAGCCATGGAAATATGGATGCAGGGAGCTTTGTGTTTGAACTCAATGGAGTAAGGTGGGTGACCGATCCCGGTGTGCAGGATTATAATGAGTTGGAGCAGGCAGGGTTTGATCTTTGGGGCATGTGCCAGGATTGTCCAAGATGGAGCCTGGTTACAAAAGGAAATTTCGGGCACAGTACCCTTACGGTTAACGATGCAAGATTTAATGTGAATGGCAGTGCTCGTATAATCGATTATAAGGAAGGAAATAACCCCGAAGCAACAATAGACATGACGGAAATTTTTTCCGGGAACCTCCAAACTGCGCGACGAAAATTCATAAAAGATTCAGATCATTCGATAACAGTGGAAGACGAACTGGTTTTGAATGACTCAACCAAAAATATTACCTGGGCCATTATGACAACAGCCGAGGTGATTCCAACCCCTGATGGAGCAGTGCTGAAGCAGGATGGGAAGTCACTGGATCTTACCATTCTTTCACCCGGTAATGTGAAAGTTTCAACCCTGATGTTTGACCCTCCACCCATGGAGCTTGACAGAAAAATTGAAGATCTGAAAAAAGTTGAAATAAAGATTCCTGCTTACATTTTTGCTGATAAAAGAGGAACCATAAAAGTCCGGTTGTCTTCACCGGAGTAACTATCATAAATAGCCCGCTTTAGGGGCTGACCAGTTAATATCAACCAGGGTATTTTCAAAACAACTGCGGCTATGAGTTAAGTCTTGCGCTGAACGCAATAGCGGTCTGTGGCACCACGGCCATGCCTGAATGATGAGCCAACAGGAATAATAGGCGTTGGTAGATGAGTATTATACATTGAAGATGATCATCTCGTGCCGGTAGCATATACAGGTGTGCATTGACGTGAGTTATTTGTGTTGACCCGGCTATATGGGTGTAAAGTAAAATCTGTACGAAACGACTTTAAATAATTGGGGTTATTTAATTCATCTTCTAAAGAACCAGCAATGATATGAATGGAGTTTGCAGACTATTTCTTCTAAGCATAATGATCCAGGGACTGCTGTTTTTTCAGCCGCAACAATCCGCTGGTCAACAAATGGTTCATCCCGGCATTAATCAAACTGCCAATGACCTTGCTTTCATGAAAGAGCAGGTATTGAAAGGGGTTCAACCCTGGAAGGATGCTTTTGACAGGTTAAAGGCCGCTACAGATACTGAATTTGTTGTAAAGCCCCATACCCATGTGCTTCGCGGACCTTATGGTAAGCCCAATATTGGTGGTGATGATCTTTCTAAGAGCGCTAATATGGCTTACAACTATACATTGGTATGGTATATAACGCAGGATAAAACTTATGCAGACAAAGCCATAAATATCCTCAATGCCTGGTCGCCGGTACTATGGGATTTCGATTACAATGATGCAAAGTTATTAGCTGCATGGACGGGGCATTTACTTTGCAATGCTGCGGAGATTTTGCGCTATAATAATGCCGGCTGGCAACAGAAAGATATTGATGGGTTTACGAATATGCTGATGACGGTGTATTACCCATTAATGCGGTATTATTTCCCGCAGGCCAACGGTAATTGGGACGGCGCTATTATCCATTCCATTATGGCAATAGCCATATTTACAGATAACCGCGCCATGTTTAACAATGCTGTTGATCATTTTTTGCATGGGCCGGTGAATGGGAGTGTTTTCAAATATATTTATCCAAACGGGCAATGCCAGGAAACTGCCCGTGACCAGGGACATGTACAATTGGGGCTTGGCGAATTTGCAGGCGCGGCGCAGGTGGCCTACACACAGGGTGTTGATCTTTTTTCGATTGGGAATAACAGGATCGCACTGGGCTATGAATATACAGCCGGCCTTTTACTCGGAGCAAAGCCATATTGTTATTGCACGATATCAGACCGTGCAAAAAATCTGCGGGATGATTATGAATACGTGTACAGGCATTATACAGCAAAAGGTATTGATCTGCCCAATGTAAAAAAGGCCGCGGATTCTATCCGGCCAAAAGCATCGCGTAGCATTCTTACTTCGGTGAGAAAATTCAACGATAGCAAAAATGAAAAACCTGCCATACTGCAACAGTACCCACTCCTTTCAACAGTAGGAGGCGGAGCAGCTGTTAAAACAGCCATCCCCGGTGATGCCATTGCGGTTTCACCGGGGCAACCTGTTCAGGCTGCACTTGATAAGGCGGCTGGCTCCGGTAAATGGCTTATACTTAAAGCAGGCATTCATAAAATACCGGCAACGCTTAATATTCCCAGTAACATTACCATCAGTGGTGAAGGGATCGGCACCATATTATTTTTGGATCCGGCTTCCGGTAGCAGGGATGCCATGGTAAATAAAGAGGATGATTTGCATGATGTTACCATACGCGATTTGGTTATTGAAGGATCAAACAAAACCGATCCCGGAACAGACCCTAACAGTAACCGCTCATATCGGGGTGGCTATAACCGCGGCGGTATCATATTCCGGGCATCACGCGAAGGCGCGATGAATCGGATAAGCCTGGTTAACATTACCGTGAGAAACTGCACGTTCAACGGTGCTGTAATAAGTGGAGCCGATAATGTGAAAATAGAGCGCTGCGACTTTAGTGAAAATGGCGGGAATGTTGTTCCAGGCCCCAAATTGCAGCACAATGTACTGCTTACGCATTGCAGAATCATAAGCATAAAAAACTGCAGGCTGGTTACTTCACCTTATGGGAGCGGGCTGGTGCTCGATCATTGCAGTGGCGCCATCACCGACAGGTGCGAAATGGCAAGAAATGCCTGCCACGGCATATTGGTAACGGAAAGCAAGAATATTCTTATCACGAATAACCTGGTAGAAGGGAACGATGGGAGCGGTATCATGCTGGCTTTCCTGTCAAAGGGTTCCGATCAGGTGAATATCAACCAGAATATTGTCCATTATAATGGCGGCTACGGTGTTGAGGCGTATGCAGCGCGTAGCAGTAGTGTCCAGAATAATACCTATGCAGGAAATGGAAGTAACGCCAGCCAGGAGAAAATAACAAGTGAAAAAATGATAATGATGGAATGATGGCGATGACATCATCGTGGGAATATTGGTTTTAACAATGCAAACGCTGTGAATATGAAAACCATTTTTTTAGCAATGCAATTTCTCACGCTACAGGTACTTGTTGGCGTAAGCGGTTTTTCCCACAAGGCCGGAGCAATGGGAAAAAAAAGAATTGATAACACAATCAACTCATGAAAGCGCTGCTGATGTCAATAGCGAAAATGTTTTTTAATAATGGTATTGTATCAGTGTGCCTGCTATTCAGTGTCCACGCAAATTTATGGGCACAGAACACCCGCGCGGATGGATATAAAGGGATTTGGTTTACGTTAGGCCAGTTTTCCACCTACGGCGATAAATATTCAGGCGGACTGGGTACGTATACTTCAAGTCATGTGCCTGTAGCCATTTACAGCAAGCAGGCCGATAGAACCTTTTTTGTGTATGGAGGAACTACCCAAAGGGACCAAAAGCATTTGTTGATCATGATATCTTATTATGATCACGCTAAAAAGCGAGTACCGAAGCCGGTAATCGTATACGATAAAAATGGCGTGGATGATCCGCACGATAATGCGTCGATTGCGATTGACAACCAGGGATACATCTGGGTATTTGTAAGCGGTCGAAATACTTCACGGCCTGGTATCATTTTCAAAGGACGTGAACCTTATTCTATAAACGCGTTTGATCAAATCAAAAAGGGCGACATGACCTATCCCCAACCCTGGTGGGTAAATGGAAAAGGGTTCCTTTATCTGTTTACGAAATATACCCATGGAAGGGAGTTGTATTGGAGTACCAGTGAAGATGGGCAACAGTGGGCACCGGATCAAAAACTCGCCGGCATGGGCGGCCATTACCAGGTGTCGAATGTATGGAACGGGAAACTGGTTTCGGTTTTTAATTACCACCCGGGTGGAAATGTCGACAAGAGAACAAACGTATATGCGGTGCAAACTTCCGACATGGGGAAAACCTGGACGACCGTTGATGGGAAGCCTTTACAAACACCGCTGACGGACCCGCAGAACAGTGCATTGGTAAAAGACTACGAGGCGGAAGGTAAGCTGGTGTACCTGAACGACCTCAATTTTGATGAAGCGGGAAACCCCGTTATACTCGCAGTGGTTAGTAATGATTACAAACCGGGTCCTGGTGGCGATCCGCGACAATGGATTGTTATGCATTGGACCAATAAAAACTGGCGACTTGATACAGTTTGTACTTCTACCCATAACTACGACATGGGTTCTTTGTATATCGAAAAAAATCGTTGGTGGATTATTGGTCCAACTGGTGCTGGTCCGCAGCAATATGGTACCGGCGGAGAAATGGTACTATGGGAAAGTAAGGATGCCGGTGCAACCTGGCGAGAAAAACATAAGCTCACAGCAAAGAGTACCCGCAATCATGCTTATGCACGCCGACCTGTTTCGGCTAAGGCAGATTTTTACGCTTTTTGGGCCGATGGCAATGCAGATTCCCTGTCGGAGTCGGTGCTCTATTTCTGTAATAAAAAAGGGAATAAGGTTTGGAAGCTTCCCTATGTCATGGACAAAGATTTTGAAAAACCTGTATTGTTAAAATCACAGTAACCGTAAGTGAAGAATTGTAGAAACATATTGCTTGTCATAACGAAGAAACAAACCAACCGGATTTTGCTTTTCTGTTCCGTTTTGTTTGTGTTTTGCGCCCAGCGATCTCATGCGCAGTCTGTTCATCCGCACATCCTGGTAAAGCCATCCGACAAAGAACTGGTGCTTCAAAAAATGGAACATTACCCCTGGGCAAAAAAAGCGTTTGAGGAAATGCTGGCACACGTGTCGCCCTATGTGGAACGCCACAAAACGGATTCCGGGTGGATTTTGAGCCGTTACCTGATGAACCGGGTACCGGGGAAAAGGTATACCCGTTTTTATTCAGATGATGAGGGCACGGCACTCGTGCGATACGAAGGCGATGCGCCTTATCCTACGGTAAGGGTGTCGCCCAACAAGCGTCCACCCACAACCGCCGATGGGTATCGTTACAAGCTACCGGCCATTGAAGAGTTGGTGCCCTACGACACTTCCATGAACATGCTGCTGGAAAGTCAGGCTCCCGGCGGGAAAAAGGAATGGATCGATCCGCAGAGTTTTGTGGAAACAATAAATGGAAGAATTAATGAATTGGCGTTGGAAGCTGCCATCATTTACTGGTTAACGCGTGACGAGTCATTTGGCCGTTTTGCTGCCGATATTTTAAATCAGTGGGCGCGTGGTGCTTCGTTTCAAAGTCCAATTGAAGGGCCGTGCCGCACCGGTTTTTTAGCCATTCAAACGCTGGGTGATGGTCGCTACGAATCAATGCCACTCACGTATGATTTTTTGTACGATTACCTGCGCCAGCAACATTACAACACATCCTGGTACGAAGGTGTTTTTGGAAAGATGGCGCATACCATGACCTTCCGTGGTTTTTACAACAACAATTGGTTCGCCGCACAGTCACCTGCCATGATCTTTTCAGCTTTATCCCTGGAAAACAAGTCGGATCGTGATTTTTACCTGAACTTTTTTCTGAATCAAGACACCATTAAAGGATCATGCGGCCACCTGTCGCTGGCTTCGGTGGTGGAAAAATGGCTTACACCCGACGGTCATTGGAAGGAGCCGGGAGGGTATCACAATTACCCGGTAAGTAATTTGCTTGTTGCCGGCTTAGCCATGGAAAACAACGGGTATAATATTTTTGGTAAATATCCTGTGCTGCTTAATGCTTCGTATGTGTTGCTTAAATATTCCTTTCCCAATTTAATCGCTCCATCTTTTGGCGATACCGGTCCCACGTCCCAAAGTGCAGCGTGCCTTGAAATAGGGCTGCTCATGGCCAAAAAATATGAAGACCCCATTGCGGAACAACTCAACGCCGCTATGGATGTGTTAACACAACAAAAGGGCTATAAAAGAGAATCGTCGGGATACATGGGGTTGCTGTGTTTTCTTCCGGATATTGAACCGGTTAAGGATATTTCATATACCTGGCCAAGAAGCGGAGAACTTGATTTTGCAAAATGTTACCTGCAGCGCAATGGTAGTGATCGTGAACATGGGTTGATGTACGTGGTGCAGGGCGCCACGTATAACCACAATCATGCCAATGGCATGTCTGTTGAGTTGTACGGGCAAGGTATGGTAATGGGCATCGATCCGGGGAAGGGCGTTACCTATGAAGCGCCTATGCATGTGGGTTATTATGCTCAATGGGCCGCACACAATACAGTAGTAGCGGGAAGCCTGAGTGCATCAGTGCCTTATTTCAAAGGGGGCGGTGGTACAAAACAGGTGGGTCATATCAGCCTTGAAGCGATGGAGCCCGGGGCCGACCGGGAGGCAGTGTCACCCTATTGTTCGTATACCGATACCCGCTATACAGATAAGGCTACCGGCGCTGCGCAGCAGAGAACGCTTGCTATTGTGCGGACTTCTGACAGTGCTGGCTACTATATTGACATTTACCGTTCTGCTCATCCAGGTGACAATGAATACCTGTACCATAATATCGGAACCAGCTTACAGTTGCTAAATGTCGACCGGTATATTTTATCACTGAAGACCACTGCCTTACCGGTTAACAAAACACCTTTTGATCCACCGGGTTTACGTTATATCAAAGATTGCCGGTCAACCGGGAACACCGATAGCAGCATTGTTGCCTTGTTTAGTCTGAAGGAAAAAGGAGATGATAAATACATGCAGGTATTGTTTACCGGCGAAAAAGGAAGAGCCTTTTATGCGGGAGATGGACCCTCATCGCCAACGGCGGATTTGCCCTACCGGGATAAACCAACGCCCACATTAATATGCAGGCAGGAAGGCGAAGCATGGACAAAGCCTTTCGTTGCAATATATGAGCCATTTGCAGGTGCAGGAAACTTTAGTGTACAAAGAATAGAAAAAGAAGCGAACGATTCCCTGGGGAACTTCACAGCCATTAATGTATATAACAAAGAAGGTAGCCGACAGGTCATTTTTCAATCCTTGAACAGCAGTGAACTTCAGCAGAAGAACGGGTGGCGGTTCAAGGGCAATTTCGGTATTGTAAATCTTGTGAATGGTCAACTTACCTACTTATACCTGGGAGATGGAAATGAAATGGGGTATGAACGATATGGTATAATAATCAACAATGGCCATGGTGCGGCAAACCTGGTGATCACAAAAAATGGCTTGCAGGTATCCTGCAACCAGGAAATTACGGTTAGTATCAAAGGTGTTTCTGCTAAATCGGTGATGCTTTCGACAGGAGGACGGCAAAAGCAATGCGCGGTTTCAAAAGATAAAGAAGGAATATCATTTACAGTTGCACCTGTAATCAACGGTGAGATATTGCTTCGGTAACAACATTAAAAAACGCACATATGAAAAGAATAATATGGTTTGTTTTTTTAATCGGCAGTTTGCATACAATCGCCCAGGATCAAAATCTCCTGAGTGGAAAATTCTCTAAAGCGGAGTTGCATTCGAAGTTAATTCCGCAGGCACAGTGGACGCCATTTCCTGCTAGCAGTGACAGAACTGGTTGGGCGAAGGCAGATGAAACCCTCATGAAAGCCTACCTCGCGAAAGCAGAGTCCTATCTCAACTATGAATGGCCTGCCATTCCTGCTACCACCTCACTTTTAATAGAACGCACGGGCGACAGGGACGAGTACCAAAAAATAAGCTTCGAAAAGCGGCAGGTGCTGGGTACTTTATTGTTGGCGGAAGTATATGAAAACAAAGGACGCTTTATTGATCCCATCATTAATGGCGTATGGTCTATATGCGAAGAATCTTTTTGGGGCGTGCCGGCCCACCTGCCTAAAACGAAAGAATATTCCGGGTTGATGGATGTTTCGCAACCCTTTGTTGATTTGTTTAGTGCGGAAACAGGAACCTTCCTGTCGTGGGTGGATTATTTTTTAGGCGATAAGCTCGATGCGGTGTCACTGCAAATCCGGAAACGGATTTATTATGAAACCAACCACCGCATTTTTGAACCACTGATGACGAGGCCGCATGGCTGGATGGCAGCCAATGAAAACGGAAGGCCACCGAACAACTGGAATCCATGGATATGCTCCAACTGGTTGAACACCGCGTTGCTCCTGGAGAAAGACGAAACCAAAAGAGTGGACATGGTGGCTAAAATATTGAACGTGTTAGACCAATTTGTTAACCCATATCCGCAGGATGGCGGTTGCGATGAAGGTCCGGGTTATTGGGGTGCAGCAGCGGCATCGCTCTACGACAATATCGCCATGTTAAACCTGGCAACTAACAATGCTTTTCAATATGTGTATGAAGATGAAAAAATAAAAAACATGGGTCGCTATATTTACAGGGCGCAGATCGGGGAGGAATACTTTATTGATTTTGCAGATGCTGATCCCAAACCAGCTATGGCAGCGAGTATGATTTATCGTTTTGGTAAAGCGATCCGGGATAACAGTATGATGCAGTTTGGCGCCTTCTACCGCGAACCGAAAGATGGGGACATCGGCCGATTCCACTATTTCAGAAACCTGTTTGAGCTTTTTATACAGGACGAGTACACCAGTGCGCCTCAAAAACTTCCACTCCCTGCTGATGTTTGGTTGCCGGGTATACAGGTAATGATCGCAAGAGATAAGGAAGGAAGTACAGATGGGTTGTTTGTTGCGGCCAAAGGCGGGCATAACGATGAAAGCCACAATCACAACGACGTTGGGAATTATATTGTGTATTATGACGGGCAGCCTTTGATCATTGATGTGGGGCGGGGAACTTATACCCGCAAAACATTCAGCGATAAACGGTATGACATATGGTCGAACTGTTCCGACTATCATAATTTACCAACCGTTAACGGTCAAACGCAGCCTCCAGGTTCAAAATTTAAAGCATCAGATGTAGCTTATCAAAAAGGAAAAGGCTTTTCTGAACTCACTCTGAATATTGAAGAGGCCTATCCGGAAAACGCCGCAATTAATACGTGGAAAAGAACCATTCGTTTAAACCGGGGCAAGAATGTTGCAGTAACTGACCTGGTATCTCTGAATAAAACAAACGAACTGGTAGAGCATGTAATGACCTGTTACCCAGCCGAG
>DASUFG010000089.1:0-3642 GCA_036274715.1 Agriterribacter sp. | reverse complement strand
AACGATGGCTGGAAGGATATTTATGTTTGCGCTACGGTAAAGAAAGATCCGCAAAAAAGAAAAAACCTTTTATATGTGAACCAGGGACTGAATGAAAACGGCATCCCGGTATTTAAGCAAATGGCTGAAAGCTATGGACTGGCAGATACTGCTTTTTCTGTTCATGCTGCTTTTTTTGATTATGATAACGACGGCGACCTCGATATGTATCTCGCCAATACAAAATTGGCCGGACGAAACAGTTCCCAGTTTTTCAGCAGCAATTTCGGGGATACGCTCACAGATGATTACGATAAATTATACCGGAACGATTGGAGCGAAACATTGCATCATCCATTCTTTACTGATGTTACCAAAGCGTCGGGCATCGGGGCGCACGGGTTTGCTTTGGGGCTGGCCGTAGCGGATATCAATAAGGACGGCTGGAAAGATATTTATGTAGCAAACGATTTTTTTTCGAACGATGAACTGTACATCAATAATAAAGACGGCAGTTTTACCAATAAGCGCGACCGGTATTTTAAACACACTTCCCAGAATGCCATGGGCAACGATATTGCCGATATTAACAATGATGGGCTGGCGGATATTATTACAGTGGACATGAACCCCGAAGATAATTTCCGTAAGAAAAAAAATATGGGCAGCGCTAATTATTTTGTATACCAGAATATGGTAAATGGTATTTACGCGCTGCAATATGTTCGCAATACCCTGCAGCTCAACCGCGGTCCATCTATCGGTGATAACGATACCATTGGCGAACCGGTATTCAGCGATATTGGATTTTACGCCGGTGTTGCCGGGACAGACTGGAGTTGGAATCCTTCCCTGGCTGATTTTGATAATGACGGCTATCGCGATATACTGATCACCAACGGTTATCCGCGCGATGTAACGGACCATGATTTTGCGGCATATCGTCAACGGGTGGGACCGCATTCCACCAAACAACAGCTTATTGACCAGATGCCAAGAATTAAAGTCGCCAACTATGCCTTCAGGAACAGGGGAAATCTGCAATTCGAAAACGTGACATCACAGTGGGGAATAACCGAACCTTCATTTTCCAATGGGGCAGTATATGTTGATCTTGATAATGACGGAGACCTGGATTATGTGGTGAACAACGTAAACGAGAAAGCCTTTTTGTACGAAAATACCCTGAATAATAAAAAAAATCCCGGCGCCAATTATTTGCAGATCAAATTTAATGGCGGTGAAAAAAATAAAAACGGGCTGGGTGCCATTGCGGAGATTTATTACGACGCCGGAAAAACACAGGTGTATGAAAACTCTCCCTACCGCGGCTACCTTTCAACGGTTAATGATATAGCCTGTTTTGGCCTGGGTAAAACCATCTTGATAGATTCATTGGTCATAACGTGGACCGGCGGCAAAAGACAAATCCTGCAACATATAGCCGCTAACCAAATGATTGTAGTGAATGTAAATGATGCCCTGGATTATTCCCCGGGAGCCAGCGCAGTAGCGCAACATAATTTGTTTACTGAAATTACGAAAGAGGCGGGGATAAGTTATCGGCACGCCGAAGTGGACTTCGTAGATTTTAATTACCAGCGCTTACTTCCGCACAAATTTTCACAGTACGGGCCACCATTGGCAGCGGGCGATTTGGATGGGAATGGACTGGATGATATTATCATTGGAGGCAACACGGTTATGGGTCCGGTAATTTTGATGCAACAGCCTGGAGCGAAGTTTATTGAAAAAATATTTCCGCCGGTAACGGTACCGGATGCACGAAAGCCGGAAACGATGGGTATGGTTGTATTTGACGCGGACAATGATGGTGACATGGACATTTATATGGCGAGCGGAAGCAATGAGTTTACGCCGGGTACTAAAAATTACCAGGACAGGCTGTATGTTAACCAGGGCAATGGAAATTTTGTGATCGATGAAGCCGCGTTGCCGAAAAACTATACCAGCAAAAGTTGCGTGAAAGCAGCAGATTATGACCACGATGGCGACCTGGATTTATTTGTTGGCGGGCGTTTGCTGCCCGGTAAATATCCTGTAGCGGTAAATAGTTTTATTCTTCGTAATGATTCTGGTTCCCAGTTTGTAAAGTTTACCGATGCTACCGCGGAAGTGGCAGCAGGGCTTATTGACATCGGGTTGGTATGCGATGCTTTGTGGACCGACTTTGACAATGACGGGTGGGAAGACCTTATTGTTGTTGGGGAATGGATGCCATTGCGTTTCTTTAAAAATGATCATGGCAAACTAAAGGCTTTGCCTTTTGCTCCGGGAGCAATGGGTGAAGCCGGTTGGTGGAACAGCCTTGTAGCAGGCGATTTTGATAATGACGGCGATATGGATTATATAGCTGGCAACCTTGGAGAGAATTCGTTTTACAGGGCGGATAGTCAAAATCCGATTCGTATTTACGGAAAGGATTTTGACCGGAACGAAGGGTACGATATCATCACCACCATGCATTTAAAAGATGAGAAAGGAGTGCTCAAAGAATTCCCCGCGCAAAACCGCGACGAGATACTGGAGCAAGTGCCGGGATTGAAGAAGCGTTTTCTGACCTACAAAAGTTTTGGCAGGGCAACAGTGTACGACATCTTTACAAAAGAAGAATTGCAGGATGCGTTGGCCCTGGAGGTAAGGAATGTTAAAAGCTGTTATATAAAAAACCTTGGCAATGGAAAATTTGAATGCCAGCCCTTACCGGTCCAGGCCCAACTGGCCCCGTTGTATGGAATGGTAGCCGACGATTTTAACAACGATGGTTACTTAGATGTGGCGATCAATGGAAACGACTTCGGAACAGAGGTGGCCACAGGCCGTTATGATGCATTGAACGGGTTGCTGTTGTTGGGGGATGGTAAGGGAAATTTCATTCCACAAACGATATTGCAAAGCGGGATTTTTATTCCCGGTGATGGGAAGGCTTTAATCAGACTGAGGCAGGCGGAAGGTCATTACCTGCTTGCCGCCTCCCAAAATCAAAGTGATTTAAAGCTGTTCAAACTGAAGAAAAACAGCCGGATAGTGCCGTTGGAGCCGGGGGAAATATATGCCCTCATTCATCTCCGGGATGGGAAAACCCGCCGGGAGGAATTTCAGTATGGAAGTTCATTTCTTTCTCAATCTGCCCGGTTTATCACAATCAATGATGCGGTTGAAACCGTAGAGATTTTTAGCAGGAACGGACCAAGCCGGTTGATAAAATAATTATTGGGCGAACTACACTTTAAACCAGGTGGGCCTTCATTTTTCCTGAACCATTTATTTTGGTCAATACATCTTCGCGGCAAATAAATTGCATTTCGGCGTGGCATAACCATCGCCTTTCGCTTATTTATGTAAATTACGTGTTGAAACATCATATCTTATGCTCGATTGGATTAAACAACCCTGGCCCTGGTATGTAGCCGGGCCTTTAATAGGCTTAACCGTACCTGCATTATTATTGCTGGGTAACAAAACTTTTGGCGTATCCTCTTCGCTCCGGCATATCTGTGCCGCCTGCATGCCCGCCAAAATTCCCTTTTTTGGCTACGATTGGAAAAAGGAAGTCTGGAACCTGTTTTTTGTAGGCGGTATTTTATTGGGAGGTATTATAGTATCGCAATGGCTGGCAAACCCGCAACCGGTTCAGGTGGT
>DASUFG010000088.1:0-4675 GCA_036274715.1 Agriterribacter sp. | reverse complement strand
GCAACTGAATGGAGGGAGCGCTTAACACCGAAATCTGTTGAATGCTTTGATGCGTTTGCAAAAGGCGTAAAAAATGAAAACATCCATACAATGCACCAACACCAGTATTGCCGGCAATCACCATTATTTTCTTTCCATTGGCCGTTACGCTTCTGATGATAAAACCCTCATTCCCGGTTTTATCAAACTCTTCGCTGGAAATAAGCGATTGAATAGTTGCATCAGCGGCTGTTCCAATGAGTATGGTTCCATCCCCGATGGTATGTTGCTCGTTAATTTTTTTTCCAAGCAAACCGGTTAACCCGTTAATCAACTCTTCTTTTGCAGTAGAAAAGATTAACGAAGCGCCGGCAACCTTGATGGAAGTTATTTTTTTATTGTATTCCTGCAATAATCCTGCATCATCAATTTTATCATACCGGAGCCATAGGCGATATCCATCTTCGGCATGTAAAGAGGAAGTGAGAAAACAAAAAACAAAAACAAAGAGAAGTTTATTGCTATACGTCATTAAACAGCATCTTTGAAATATTCGCATGTGGCAATACAGCATTTAATGTGGAGTACAACTAAAATTAGTCTATTCCCGAAAAAATTCCGCAATATTTTCAGCTTCACCACTAAAAGAAGAAAGACAGAATATCATTCTGCAAATGTTATTTCTCAAAAAAACGGCTTCATCATTTATTTCGGGTATCAAAGTATTATTTCCTAATTTAGACCCTAGTCCGGCGGCAACTGATCAACGAAACCCGGAGAGAAGCGCAGGCGATTTGCTGTGGGTAAACGAAGAAGGTTAAAGGATATATCATTCACTCAATAAAAAAACCCAATTGCTCATGACAAAGCAGGCCATAGGAAAATACAGATGGACGATCTGCACACTTATCTTTTTTGCCACTACCATTAATTATTTAGACAGACAGGTGATCAGCCTGGTTAAAATTAATCTTGATGAAGAATTCGGCTGGTCGAAAAATGACTATGCCAATATCACCATTGCCTTTCAATTGGCTTATGCCATAGGAATGCTGGGCGTAGGCAGGTTAATTGATAGATTAGGATCTAAAATCGGTTATGCGCTTTCCCTGTTCTTATGGAGTTTGGCCGCCATCGGTCATGCCCTCGTACGAAGCACCACCGGCTTTATGGTTGCCCGTGGCTTTTTAGGTATTACCGAAGCCGGAAATTTCCCGGCCGCTATCAGAACCGTTGCAGAGTGGTTTCCCAAAAAGGAAAGAGCTCTTGCCACAGGCATTTTTAATTCGGGCACCAATGTTGGGGCTATTATAGCTCCGCTCACCGTTCCTTTTATTGCAGCGGAATGGGGATGGCGCTGGGCTTTTATTATTACAGGCCTCATCGGGCTGATATGGCTTATTTTTTGGTTTATACTTTACGAAATACCTAAAAAGCATAAAAAACTCAGCAAGGAAGAATTTGAATATATCCATAGCGATCTCGATGAGAAGAAAGATGAAGAGGCAGTAGGCGAAAAAGTATCGTGGTGGACATTGCTCGGATTCAAACAAACCTGGGCATTTGCCTGGGGTAAGTTTATGACGGATGGTGTTTGGTGGTTCTATCTCTTCTGGCTACCCGATTTTTTAAATGAACAATATCATTTATCGGCCACGCAAATTGCCATACCCATTGCCGCAGTGTACATGATCTCTACCATCGGGAGTATTTATGGGGGCTGGTTGCCGATGAACTATATTAAGAAGGGATGGCCTGTATTTAAGGCCAGGAAAACATCAATGCTCATCTATGCACTTTGTGCCTTACCCGTGTTAGCTGCGCAGTTGCTGGGTGGCTACAGCATGTGGTTTGCGGTGCTTATCATTGGTTTTGCCGCTGCCGCACACCAGGCATGGAGCGCCAATATATTCACCACTGTGAGTGATATGTTTCCCAAGAAAACAATAGGTTCCATTATTGGTATCGGCGGCATGGCTGGCGGTATTGGCGGTATGATTATTTCAAAAGCGGCGGGCTTATTATTTGATTATTATAAAGGGCTGGGCCACATAGAAACCGGGTATTTGATTATGTTTATTTTTTGCGGGCTGGCTTACCTTATTGGCTGGTTGATTATGCATATGCTCGTGCCCACTATGAAGCGGGTTGTGGTATAAAGTTAGTTCTGCACAAGGAAGACGTATATATAATACGATCAACCTATTAATCCCCAAACTACCTGCTGCCAGGCGGTTTGGGGATTGATTTTTTCAGCATATTTTTTCAGACCAGTATTCCTTTTTTAATAATGTCCAGGGTTTCCTGAATTTCGGTCATCGTCATTTGAACATCTTGTGTTGTGGTTCTCCAGTTCACCAATGCAGCTCTTATACCTTTTCTTCCCCTGTAAACGGTAGGCGTCATGAAAACTTTTCCCCTGCTGTTCAAGGCTTGCAAAAAGGTATCAATTTCATTTTCTTCCATGCCTTTTACCGTAAACGGAACAATATTCAGGCGCACCGGTGCCAGCAGTTCAAGCTCATCGTTCCCGCTGATTAACATTCCAAGCTGTTTTGCCAGTTGGATGTTATTTTCAACAATACTGCGATAACCTTCCCTGCCATACGCCACGAGGGTGAACCAGGCTGGAAGCGCCTTTAACCTTCTTGAGTTCTCTGGTAAAAAATTCAGGTAGTTAAATGTTTCTTCGGCATTTCCAAGATATGGCGCATTGGAATTCTGGTAGGTTTCCGCCTGCAGTATCCGGTGTTTGTCCTGAACCAGGAAAACTGCATTCTCATACGGTACATTCAGCCATTTATGACAATCCACGGTAATACTATCCGCGTTTTCCCATCCATCAACAAGATGTTTATATAGGGGAGAACAACTTGCAAAAGCGCCGAATGCGGCATCAATATGCCACCAGAAATTATAGGTTGATTTTAATTTTCCTATTGCCTTAAAATCATCGAAGTCGCCTGAATTTACAGTGCCTCCGCTTGAAACGAGTATGAACGGTTCACCCTGAAGTAGTTTTATCTTTTCTTCCAATGCAGGAATATCAATGCACTCCCTGTTGCCTTCTGCTGTTTTCAAGGATATGAAATTGCGACTTCCCAATCCCAGCATGGATAAAGATTTGATAGCAGACGAATGAGGCGTGGCACTTAATATCTTGATGGGCGACGCAGCCACTAAACCATCTTTAGCAATATCTGCTCCCAACACCTTCCCAATCCATTGTCGCGCCACACCGAGACAGGTGAAATTTGACATGGTAGCACCTGTAACGAAACCGCCAAAATAGGTTTGCGGAAGCTGGAATAGCTGCAGTAATAAGTGAATGGCTTCCAGCTCTATCCATGCGGAGTTATCTCCGTGCCCCTTGGTTGCCTGGGTGTTTTGATCGTATACAGCGGTGAGCCAATCGCCCATAATAGACGCAGGAGTAGTTCCACCTGTTACAAAACCCCAATAACGCGGTCCTGAAGATGCTGCTATAACTGACCTGAATCGCTCCTGGAACTCCTTTAATGCAAGCAGCCCTCCCCTTCCCTCGTTCTCCAGTTCCCTTTTGAAATGGATGCGCCCCGGTACAGAAGTATCTGCCTGGGGAATATCCTGAAGGTATGACGTGCTTTCTTTTGTAACCTCTTCCAGCAACTGCTCCAGTGCCGCGAGGTCGCTCTGCAATACGTGATACATGATGTAGTTTGATTTAAGTCCGGTAAACCTGTATTACCCGAGATTTGGGGGGTTAACGATGAAGCGCTCTTTTTCTTTTAAGAATCTTCCCGGGTTCCTGCCGGTTAGCCACTTGAATTCTCTTATAAAATGAGATTGATCTGCAAATCCGCCCTGGTATGATAAAGCGGTTAAAGGGATCGCTTCTGCCTGCATGTATTTTTGAATGGCATTGAGGCGCGATAAACGCATGTACTCCTTTGTAGTAATGCCGAATTTTTTTTTGAATCCTCTCTGCAATTGCCTCGGACTTATCGGCACCTGTTTTATCAATTCATCCAAACTGATCACTCCATGATGCTTCCGGATTGTTTCGGAAGCGAGCCGCACATAATCAAACCCGGCAGATTTGCCCGATAGCCGTTTCATTAAAAATTGCTCTGTGAGCGCTATTTTATTTTCTACAGTTACAGATTCTCTCACGCGGGAACAATAGTCGTCAAACCCTTTTCCCAATACATCTTTGCTATTCTCAAAAGTAGACGTAAAAAGCGCAGGTGGAACCCCAAAAATAGTGTGAATACCTTCAGGGTTAAACCGTATGCCAAACACCTGGACGAGTTGATTAAAGCGCACTTCATAAGGTTGGGTTTGAAGTCCTATTAACGTAAACTCAGGGGACTTCCCCCATGTATCATCTTTCACCAATTCACAATGATCGTGTGAGAGATGTATAATGAGCTCGATACAACCATTGGGAACCACAGATTGCAGGAACTGGTTTTCGGCATACAGGTTAAAGTCGCCGGTCCAATAGGTTTGTACCAAACTTTTTAATGGTAGTGAAGGACTGTATTCTGAAAATTTAATACTCAAAACGATACGCGTATTGACAGGTTTGACAAAATTAAAAAATACCAACCGATTGTGCAAACGGCTGGTATTTTGATGCTTATTGAAACAGCAGTGCAGTATCTACAACACGTGATGATGTGGGCAGCATTTCCTTTTCGAAAGTGGCCACTAT
>DASUFG010000087.1:0-2707 GCA_036274715.1 Agriterribacter sp. | reverse complement strand
GTAGAAGTGAACGGTTTGATGACATACGATAGAAAAGTGATGAAAATGTCTGTTGACAAATTAAGACAGTTGCATCAGCAATTATACAACAATAAGGGATTGGTAAAATTAAACGACCGCACCCAAATGCCTTAAAAGAAAGGATGCCTGTTTCCAAGTCTGGATTGTTAGACCCCTTTGAAAATAATGCTCACTTTTGAAGAATTAATAATTTGAGACTGCCCGGGATTGATAACACGGGGCATGTTGCAAATATGGCGCATTACTTCCTTTATTTGGAGAAGGAGAAGAAAAGGATAAGGCTGTCAATACATGAAAAAGAAGTTAATCATATTTTGCTCACTATTTTTTTTGCTCTCTTGTACCATTCAATCACAGGACAGTAAAAAAGAAACATTTACCAATCCGCTATTGCCTTCGGGTGCCGATCCATTTTCTTTTTATAAAGATGGTTATTATTATTACACCCATACCCTGGGTAACCGGTTAGCCGTATGGAAAACAAAGAACCTTTCAGGTCTTAAAACGGCGCCGGAGAAAACAATTTACACACCTCCCGCCGGAACCCTTTATTCTAAGAATCTTTGGGCGCCGGAAATACTTTTCATCAATAATAAGTGGTATGTATATTTTGCCGCAGACGATGGTAATAATGATAATCACAGAATGTATGTTTTGGAAAACGCGTCACCCGATCCATTGCAGGGAGAGTGGATGTTTAAAGGGAAAGTGGCAGACCCCGCTGATAAGTGGGCGATAGATGGAGATGTATTTGTGTACAAAGGTCAGTTGTACATGATATGGTCGGGATGGGAAGGAGACGTAAACGGACAGCAAAATATTTATATTGCGAAAATGAAAAACCCGTACACGATTGAAGGGAACAGGGTTTGTATTTCGAGACCCGAATTTGACTGGGAGACCATTGGTGATTTAACGAATGACCCAAAACTAAAACACGTTAACGTAAATGAAGGTCCACAAGCTTTGTTGCATGGAGATGACGTTTTTGTGGTGTATTCGGCCAGTGCTTGCTGGACCGATTTTTATGCGTTGGGGCTCTTGCGCTTTGAAGGAGATAGTAGCTTGCAGGATACTGCAGCGTGGAAAAAAAGCCCTGTTCCCGTTTTTAAGCAATCAAAGCAAAACAGCGTGTATGCCCCGGGGCATAATTCGTTTTTTAAGTCGCCCGATGGAAAGGAAGATTGGATATTGTATCATGGTAATGCTTTTCCCGGGCAGGGCTGCGGTAAGCATCGTTCGCCAAGGGCCCAGAAGTTTACCTGGAAGAGTGATGGTAGGCCGGAATTTGGGGAACCGGTTAAACAGGGACTAAGTTTAACTATACCATCTGGGAATTAGTAAAATATCAAGAATTTACTAACTCGCTATATAATTTTTTATTTTGATGGTCATTGTTTCATTCTCTAAATTCAACAGATGAAAAAACTTTGTAGCGGTTTTGTGCTTTATTTTTTTGTTACAAGCATGTTTGCCCAGGATCTTCGTCCTCCTGCATATCCGCTAATCACACACGATCCCTATTTCAGTATATGGTCATTTACCGATGATCTCAATGCTTCTCCTACAAAACACTGGACCGGCAAGGAACAGTCTCTTGTCGGTTTACTCAAGGTGGACGGTAAACCCTATCGATTTATGGGGAATGTTGAAAAAAGCTATTCATCCATTATTCCTGCCGGAGACGAAAAGCCGTATGAAGCAAATTTTACGGAAGCTGATCCTGGGGGCGATTGGATGAATACTGGATTTGATGATGCATCCTGGAAAAAGGGGCTTGCTCCTTTTGGTGATAACCCTTCTACCGCCAAAACCACATGGAAATCGCATGATATTTGGGTACGCCGAATTTTCGACTGGAATGGAGGCGATTTGAAAAACCTCTTTCTTAAAGTCATACATGATGACAATGCGGAAATATATCTTAATGGCGAAAAAATTTACGATCATGTCGGTTGGCTGAGTAAGTACACGTATATCCCGTTATCTGAATCGCAAAGTAGAAAGCTGGTGAAAGGCAAAAATATTTTGGCAATTCATGTTGCCAATACGGCCGGAGGAGCTTCGCTCGATGTGGGAATTGCAAAAGAAGTTCAACCTGCTGCCAGCAAACTTATCGTGCCGGCACTGCAAACAAAAGTAGCGCTGAACGCCACGCAAACTACTTATGAATTCGCTTGCGGGAAAGTAAATCTTAATCTAACATTCACTTCTCCTTTATTGATGGATAACCTCGATCTTCTATCAAGGCCGGTATCTTATATAACTGCAGAAATGAGTTCAAAAGATGGGGCAAAACACCAGGTAAGCCTTTACTTTGGTGCATCTACGGCTCTGGCCGTGAATAATGAATACCAGGGCGTGGTGGCAAATGGGTATATATCGGGGCAAATGAATATACTGAAGGCGGGAACCAGGGAACAGCCGGTGCTTCAAAAAAAGGGCGATGACCTGCGCATCGACTGGGGTTATATGTATGTGGCTGTACCGGAACAGTATAAAGCCGTACAGTATATTGCGCCTGCAAAATTTGCATTTAATTCTTTTTTAGCAGGAAATTTTCGTGCCAACGGTGCCGACACTGAAGGCAGGCAACTAATGTTAAACACAGTATTGCCGTTGGGTGAGGTTGGTAGTGAAACCGTAAGTAGAGTAATATTACTGGGATATGATGATGGGCTCGCGA
>DASUFG010000086.1:0-2669 GCA_036274715.1 Agriterribacter sp. | reverse complement strand
GTATTTTTTTAATGTCTATATCCTGCACGCTTTTCTTCGAAGCTATTGCCTCAGATGCTGCTATTGCAGCAGATTGGGCGAGCACCATGAATACAGGCTCCATTCTTATAGAGCCATAAGCGATATGGCTGGCAGACAAACAAACCGGCACCAGCAGGTTCTTGCATTCCCCCGCTTGCGGTATAATAGAACGGTAAGAGATTGGATAGGGCCCAAAGCCTCCAACCTGCACATCTCCTTCGTTTTTTACGATGCCGTTTACTACTATGCGTTGACAATTGTGTGAATCCATGGTGTAAGCAGCCATAGCGATACCATCGGCCACGGTTCGGGCTCCTTCGCAGTTAGCCTGCGTCATAACATATGCACCCTTCATTCTCCTGGCTTCCCTTACATACAATTGTGGGGTCCAATTCCCATTGTTTGTGTATTCATCCCTGGGATATCCCCACTGCAGCATTTCATTACGCAGGTGTTCGGGAACGCGTTTGTCGTTCCCTAAAAAATACAAAAGCCCTTTTGTATAATTTTCATGCTTTTTTTCAATTTCCCTTCTTTCTTTAAAACTGGCTTCGGGATAGGTATAATTCATTCCGATCATATCTGTTGAAAAAGGTCCATTATTATTGATATCGGTTTTATGGTTGGGCATCAAATCAATTTTCAAGAGTGGCCCCAGGTTTTTAGGGTTATTTTTTTTAATCACCCTCAACAACAGTTCATATCTCGAAGGGTCGTAATCATCAGGTTCCAAAACAGGAATCCTGTTGGCCGGCTCATTGGTAAGACATAGCCTGTAATTGTAGGTCTGTACCTTGTTATCTCCCTCTCCGCGCGGGGCCAATGTTTGACTACTAATACCCCATAACAACCCACTTTCGGGTTTATCCTCAACAACGTAAGGGCTAATGCTGTCTGGAAACTGGTGATATTCCCGGAGTTGCACACCATTGTAGGTTTCCCTGTACACACTATTAGCTTCGCGGCCCACTATATAAGAAACGCCTGCTTTAGCCATGAGGTCACCTTCATAGGAGCAATCAATAAACATCTTTGCCTTTACCAACAAGCTGTCGTTGGAGTTAAGACTGTTTGTAGACGACAGGCTGATTTGCCTGATATAGCCTCCATCCTTTTGCGCGCCGTTTATTTCAAACCCGTATAATATATTAACCTTTGCGGCATCCATATATTCCATGAAGGTTTCTGTGGCCACGTGTGGTTCAAATATCCATTGTTCAAATTTTCCATAATGTTTACCGATCCGGCGATAAAAATCTCTCGACACTCCTGATATGGCATATTTATTCCCGATATCCGTGTAACCCAGTCCTCCGGATGTTAATCCCCCAAGGTGCTTTCCCGGTTCAATCAATAAAACAGATTTTCCGGATTGTTTTGCGGTGTAGGCGGCTATTACTCCAGCCGATGTGCCACCGTATATACAGATGTCTACCGTTTGTATTTTCTTTTGCGCGAAAATTGGGTAATACCCCGACAAACATAATATCAGCAAGAGGGCTTTGCTTCGCAGGTACATAATCGTTGGTTTAATCGTTGATTAATCTTTGTCCCAAAAATGGCAGCCCCTAAGTTAAGTTAAAATCACAGATGGGTTTCCACATGATATACAAAGTCCATGGTTTCAACATCTGCTGGTATGTGAGGTGCTGTAAAATTTGTACTATTGCCTTTTGTTTACATGAGCATACGTCGAATTTTGCAGCGCATACTCACTAAACCGGTTGTACAATTGGCCAACAGGTTTTCTTCCCGGCCAAACAGGGAAAGGGTACATGAGGCGCTTACCCGGCTGTATACCCGCATTAAAAATAAACCGGGTAAAAAGGGGGTTGTTATTGACCTTGATGCCACCCAGCAAAAAATTATTATTTTTTCTGACCTGCATAAAGGGGATAAAAGGCGTTCTGACGATTTTGCACCCGCGGAACAAAATTACCTGGCTGCACTTGACTATTACAACCGGCAAAACTATACGTTGATTGTACTCGGGGATAGCGAAGAACTTTGGAAATTTAACCTGTTTGCGGTAAAGAAAAATAACCATGCTTCCTTTCAATCAGAGAAATGCTTTCAAAAGAGAAAGGCATTGATCAAAGTTTTTGGCAACCACGATATTTTTTGGAATAACGATCCATTCGCTCCTTTGCAACTATTGGGTATTTACGGTGAAGCAATACATATTTATGAAGCAGTTTTGCTTAAATATAATGTGGGTGGTAAAGTGCTTGATATTTTTCTTACGCATGGCCACCAGGGCGATGGACAAAGTGATGGTAATAAATTCAATGCATGGTTCGTGGCAAAGATATGGGCGCCATTGCAATCCTATTTGAATCTTAGCATCAACACTCCGGCTTTTAACGACATCCTTAAAACCGAACACAACCAGTTTATGTATGAATGGAGTTCAACACAGAAAGATCTTGTGTTGATTACCGGGCATACCCATCAACCGGTTTTTGAGTCCATGACGCATTTGGAAAGGTTATACAAACAGTTGCTGTTGGCACGGCAGAATGATGATGGAGATGCGATAAAGAAATTGCAGGATGAGATTGCTTTTCGCCGGCAGGAATTTGATCATGTATCTGAAGACTACCTGCACCTTCGGCCCACTTATTTCAACAGCGGGTGTTGCTGCTTTA
>DASUFG010000085.1:0-5266 GCA_036274715.1 Agriterribacter sp. | reverse complement strand
GTCCAAGGCATTTATCCACCTGTCCTGTTTCATGAAAATGCAATGCTTTGTGATTAGCACTAAAGCCCATTCGTTTCTCCAGTTCCTTGATACAAGTCCTAAACCATTTTTTATCCACGCCGCTGTATTCTTCCTTTATATGCAGCAAACGTTTCTCAAAAGGCAGGTCCAGTTCAAACAGGCAGGCATTTGCCATTCGTTGATAAAGTGTTGCTGGTATACCGGCTTTTCCCAGTAGGGGGCCTTTATCTTCCATCCATACAGGCAAGGCAGGATTTAAAGAAAGCCAGGCTTTTGCTATTGCATATTGAAACTGCTCAATGGGAGGTTGTGCAGTTTCGAGACCACCAAATGCAGAGCCTTTGTGCATGGCGAGTGCCTCCAGGTCGATCACTTGCCTGCCTGTTTTTTCAAGCTGCCGCAAAAGTTCCGTTTTACCGCTACCGGTTTTCCCGCTGATAATACCAACAGGAGGGCCAACGGCATAAATATGATCACGCCATTGCTGGTAAGCCCTGTATCCGCCTTCCAGGAAATCGAAGTTGTTATGGGTTGGCACATGTGTAGCAATGCTACCATCCGTGTCAATCAAATGCACCGGGGCAGGGAAATGCATTTTGACGAGGCATTCGAAGAGGTTTGCGGGCGAGTGGAATTTTTCTGAAGCAAAAGAAATGGCCCCGGGAAAACTTCCCTTCATAAAAACATATGCCGGCCTGATATCAATAATGGTTCTGTTGCTTCTCCAGTTAAAAAAAGCGGAGGGGGAGACTGGCATGTGTATAGATTTGTTTCTTCTGACCAATTACAGGTGAGGGCATCATCTCTTCCTGTCATTAAAATTACTTCATCAAAATGGAGGATAACCTCCGTGAAAAAATTTATTTATTTCTTTGCCCACTTTCAATCCCCTGATGCGAAGCTTAGTGCTTTAATTCTTCAGGGGTTTTTGTGTAAGGCTTTATATGGTTGCCGGCTTGGGGAACGCCATCAAAATAAAATATATCCTGGTTAACAGGCGGTTGAGGTAGTTCCGTAGCGACTTTGCATAAACTATACGTTACATCATTATTATCGGAATTAACTTAAATTGCTTTCGTTTTTTACATGGCAGATTCCCAAAATGATACTATCGCTGAAAAGCATTCCTTTCTTTCCGGTGGCGGTGAGATGGGCGAACTGATGCGCATAAAAGACTGGAGCAAAACGCCTGTTGGGAATCCTTGTACATGGCCTCAAAGTTTGCGCACCGCTTTAAGTATCATTCTCAATTCCAGGTTTCCCATGTTTTTATGGTGGGGTCCTGAATTAGTTTGTTTTTACAATGATGCTTACCGACCGAGTTTAGGCAATAATGGCAAACACCCGGGTATTTTAGGACAACCTGCCGAAGAAGCATGGCCCGAAATATGGCATATCATAAAGCCTTTGATTGACCAGGTGTTAACGGGAGGTGAAGCGACCTGGAGCGAGGACCAACTTATCCCAATTTACAGGAATGGAAAAATGGAAGATGTGTACTGGACATTTAGTTATAGTCCCGTAAATGACGAATCAGGGAAACCGGCAGGCGTATTTGTGACTTGCGTAGAAACCACAAAAACGGTAAATAATAAAAAGAACCTCGAAGAAAGCGAAAGAAATCTGCGGTTGATGATTCTTCAGGCCCCGGCAGCCATTGCTATTGTGCGGGGTAGTGAACATATCGTGGAGATTATCAATTCCAAAGCATTGGAGTTGCTTGGAAGAACTGAAGATATGGTTCTGAACAAACCCATCCTGGAGGGACTGCCGGAATTATGGGGCCAGGAAATAAAAGCATTGCTCGATGAAGTGTATGTTACCGGCAAAAGCTTTTCGGCCACTGAATTGCCGATGCAGGTACTAAGAAATGGGGCTTTAGAAACTATTTTTCTTAATTTTTCTTATGAGGTATTGTATAACGATAAGGGCGCCATTAATGGAATCATGGCAGTAGGGATGGATGTAACCGAACAGGTTTTGACGCGACAAAAAGTAGAGGTAAGCGACCAAAGGTTCCAGGCGGCTGTAAAAGCCATTGATGGAATACTATGGACAAATAATGCAGGTGGCGAAATGGAAGGACCTCAACCCGGCTGGCAAAACCTCACCGGGCAGGGTTATGATCAATATCAAGGATATGGATGGGCTGGGGCAGTTCACCCGGATGACGCACAACCTACCATTGATGCCTGGAAAGAAGCGCTGCGGGAGAATAAACATTTTGTTTTTCAGCACCGGGTGCGCAAAAGAAATGGTGAATATGGTACCTATTCTGTTCGGGCCATTCCCTTGTTTCATCAATCCGGCGCAATTAGAGAATGGGTGGGTGTACATACCGATATTACGAGAGAAAAATTAGCAGAAGAGGAAAAAGAAAAAATATACAGGAGGATTGAAGAAAGCGAACAAAGATTCCGCAACTCAGTAAAACAGGCGCCATTAGGCATTGCTATTTTTCGCGGACCGAATTTTGTGACCGAATTGGCCAATGAAACCTATTTACAAATCGTTGATAAAACCGAATCCGAGTTTATTGGGTTGCCGCTTTTTGAAACGCTGCCTGAGGTGAAAGAATTGGTAGAACCATTGTTTAAGGAAGTGATCGAAACCGGTAAAGCTTTTAAGTCGCCGGAACTATCAACCATACTTAATCGATATGGTGCAAAGGAACTTTCTTATTTCAATTTGATCTATCACCCCCTTCGCGAAGAAAGCGGAGCTATTTCCGGTATCATGGTAGTGGCTATGGAAGTAACCGAGTCGGTTAATGCAAAACATTCCCTGGAAGAAAAAGAGAAACATTTCCGGAACATGGTGATGCAATCCCCGGTCGCCATGGCTATTTTCAGGGGAAGGGGGTTTGTAATTGAAATGGCAAACACCATTATGCTGGAAACATTGTGGAAGAAAAAGGAAGCGGATGTTATTGGTCGATCGATACTACAGGTTTTTCCAGAGCTTAAAACTCAAAAATATCCAGAACTCTTAAACAAGGTGCTCACAGGAGGAGAAGTACACCGGGAAACGGAATCTATAGCCTATGTGCAACACAAAGAGGGATTGACGAAGTTTTACCTGGATTTCGAATATGCGCCATTGTTTGAAAAAGATGTCTCTATTTCGGGTATAATGGTTACTGTAAACGATGTAACCGATAAAGTAGAAGCACGGAAAAAAGTAGAAGAAGCCGAAGAACGGATGCGGTTAGCGGCGGAAGCTACTGAACTGGCAACATGGGAATTGGATTTGGTGAGTTATGACATCATTTATTCCCCTCGCTTGCCTGAAATTTTTGGCTTCGACGGCGATAAAATATTGTTACACCGGGAGATGCGGAGTTGCATACACCCGGATGATGTGCATACCATTGTTGAACATGCATTTGTAGACGCGCTTATTACTGGAGTATATAAGTATGAAGCGCGTGTTGTAAAACCCGATAAAAGTATTTGCTGGATAAGAACGCAGGGGAAGGTGTTTTATGACGATCAGCAACGGCCCAATAAAATGATTGGTACGCTCAGGGATATTACGGAAGAGAAATATTATCAACAGGTCCTGGAAGAAAGCGAAGAGAAATTCCGCTTGCTGGCCGATTCAATGCCCCAGTTTGTATGGACGGGAGATGCAGAGGGGAAACTGAATTACTTTAACGAATCCATGTGCCGTTATTCCGGCTTAAGCCCGGAACAGTTAATGAATGGCGGTTGGATAGATATTATTCATCCCGACGACAGGGAACCAAACATGCTGGCCTGGAAACACTCCATTGCCACGGGGAGCGATTTTTTGTTTGAGCATCGCTTCCGGGGGTTCGATGGAGAATACCGCTGGCAGTTAAGCAGGGCAACTCCACAGAAAGATGCAGGAGGGCATATTCAAATGTGGGTTGGGGCAAGTACCGATATCCAGGAAATGAAAGAGTTGGATCAACAGAAGGATTATTTTATAAGCATGGCAAGCCATGAATTAAAAACACCCATCACTTCCATAAAAGGTTATGTGCAGATATTACAGAGCATCTACAATAAAAGTGAAGATGGCTTTTTGAAAAACTCGCTTAATATTGTCGGTAAGCAGGTTACTACGCTTACTGACCTGGTTTCAGACCTCCTCGATCTTTCAAAAATCAAATCCGGTAGTCTTGTTTTAAACAAAGAAGATTTCCCGATGAATGATTTGATAGAAGAAATTATTACAGAAATCGAACACATTAATCCCGGTTGTGTCATCAATTTTTCGACAAGTTCAACTTTAATGGTGCATGCTGATCGGGGAAGGATCGGGCAGGTACTGATCAATTTGTTGACCAATGCCATCAAATACTCGCCCGATGATTGTGAAATATTCGTGGAAAGCAAGCTTACCCGGAATAATGTAACTATTTCGGTGAAAGACTCCGGGATAGGAATCAGTAAAAAAGACCAGGAAAAAATATTTGAACGGTTTTACCGGGTAGAAGGAAAGAATGAAAAAACCTATCCTGGTTTTGGGATTGGCTTATTTATTGCAGCGGAGATCATTCATCGTCATTCCGGAAAAATTGGCGTTGAAAGCGAGACGGGTAAAGGTTCTGAATTTTATTTTTCACTTCCGGTTGGCCAACTAGCGGAGGACTTACTACAACAATGAAAGCATCTCATATTTTAATCATTGATGACAACCAGGATATTCTTGCCATGCTGAAATCCATGCTGGAACTCAAGGGGTATAGGGTTTCTGTTAAAGACAATATCCGTGATATTGAACCGGCAATTAAAGCGCTGATGCCGAACGTAATTTTGATGGATATGCTGTTATCTGGCGCCGACGGCCGTGAAGTGTGTAAACAACTTAAGGCCAGCCCCCTTCTTTCAAGGATCCCCGTTATTATGATTTCGGCCCACCCGAATGCAGAAACCGAATGCCTGGAAGCGGGTGCCGATTTTTTTCTCGATAAACCCTTTGATATGGAAAATCTTTTCGATGTTGTAGGTGCGGCTGTAAAGCAGAGCGCCGGTTCTGTTTAAATCGGTGATTAACTATCTTCTATTTAATTTCCTCCAGGGCTTTTGTCAATGTGGTAATGATCATGTCGCATTCTGTACGATTAATAATCAATGAAGGACGCATCGTCAATATATTTCCTTCAATTACTTTTAATGCTACGCCGTTGCGGAGACAATGGTACATTATTTTTTCTGCCTCATTTTCCGCAGGAGCTTTAGTAGCCCGGTTCTTCACCAGGTCTACACCAATATGT
>DASUFG010000084.1:0-15669 GCA_036274715.1 Agriterribacter sp. | reverse complement strand
GGCCTGGGGCATCAGCGCTGCTAACGGCGACTTGTTGGCTGGTAAAATGTCGGTACTGGTAATAAAAAGCGATAGTCCATTTTTACTGGTAGGCTTAACGGCATTAATTGGCGCTGTAGTTGCGGGCTTTGCCGCCTTAAGCGGCTCGCTGCTTCGCAGGTTGTTTTAATGCCCTTTATCATTTCATTTAGGAACTAAGCCCTATTTTCGTCGGGGAATGTTGTTGCATGAAAAATTTTTTGTTGCTTATTGCTTTCTTTATAAGTACCCCGTTTTTTACATGGGCTGTTCCGGTTACAGGCATTGTGAAAGACAATATGGGAAATATTCTTCCCTTTGCTTCTATTGTGGTAAAAGGGGGTGTATTAGGAACCACCGCCAACAATGAAGGCAGGTACCTGTTGAATTTGCCTGCCGGCACCTACACCTTGCAGTGTATGCATGTAGGATATAAGATGGACGAAAAAGAGATAGTAGTTCAGCAACAGCAATTACAGGTTGATTTTTCCCTTGTTTTACAGGAACTTACTTTAAAAGAAATTGTGGTGGGCGATAGTGAGGAAGACCCGGCATATGAAATCATACGGCAGGCAATAAAAAAGCGTCCTTTTTATAAAAACCAACTCGATGCTTTTCAATGCCAGGTATATATTAAAGGGCAACTCCGGCTGAAAGATTATCCGAAGGTTATTTTTGGGCAAAAAGTGGATTTTGCGGATGGCGATACAGGCAAAAACAAGATCATCTATCTCTCCGAAACGATCGGTAAATACTCTTTTCAGAAGCCCGACAATGAAAAGGTGGAAGTTACTTCAACAAGGGTAAGCGGGCAGGCGGAAGGTTTTGGCTTCAGCAGCCCGAGGTATATTACGTTTTATGAAAATAAAATTGAGATCAGCAGCGCGCTCAACCCCCGGGGATTTGTTTCACCCATCGCCGATAACGCACTGAACTTTTATAAGTATAAGTACATGGGTAGCTTTACAGAAAACGGGCGCCTGGTGAACCGTATAAAGGTAACGCCTAAACGAACCTATGAGCCATTGTTCAGTGGTTATATTAATATTGTAGAAGATGAATGGAGGATACATAGTGTAGATCTTTTGCTAACCAAGCAGTCGCAAATGGAACTTGCCGATACGCTGCATATCGAGCATCTCTACGTACC
The DNA here is from genome assembly GCA_036274715.1 of Agriterribacter sp. Classification (GTDB taxonomy): domain Bacteria; phylum Bacteroidota; class Bacteroidia; order Chitinophagales; family Chitinophagaceae; genus Agriterribacter. The sequence continues at coordinate 14,501 of DASUFG010000084.1, read as the reverse complement.
GGTTAGTAAAGATGTATGGATGATTCATAGCCAGGTGTTATATCCGTCGGTTAAAATGTTTGGTTTTGACGCGAAGGGGAGTTTTGTCACCATTTATTCGGACTACGAACTCAATCCGAAATTCAAGAAAAATTTCTTCGACAATATTATTCTTAAATATGACACCGGGTCCAATAAAAAACCAAGAACCTATTGGGACGACGTGAGACCCATTCCGCTTTTAGATGACGAAATGGTGGACTATCTGAAAAAGGACAGCCTCGAAATTGTACGTCGCGATCCACATTATCTCGATTCCATCGACAGGAGAAATAACAGGTTTACGGTTAGCGGGATTTTACTTTTTGGTCAAACATTTGAAAAACAAAGCAAGAAATCATCGTTCCGTTATCCACCATTAATTGAAATAACGAATTTTAATACGGTAGAAGGGTTTAACATAAATCTCGCCCCTACCTATACCCGTATATTTTCTGAAACCAGTAATATTGCTTTTACCCCAACGGTGAGATATGGATTTACGAACAATCACTTTAACGCTGATTTTTCAGGAAAATATGCGTTTGGAAAATGGCTGCGCAATGCGTTGTCGGTTTCCGGCGGTAAAAAAATATTCCAGCTCAATAATGATAATCCTGTTCGGCCAATTGTAAATACGTACAGCACTTTATTGTTCGGGAATAATTATCTTAAAATATATGAAGCATGGTTTACTGAAATGGCTTTTGCCCGTGGCGTAAGTGAGGGTACAACCATTAAAGCGAAACTAAGCTACCAGGACAGGATTCCGCTTGAAAATACGGATGACACCTTTTGGGGAAGTGACAAGGATAGCGGCAAAAGAACGCCCAATTATCCGTTAGAACTCACCCCGGAGAATTTTAAACGGCACCAGGCTTTTGTTGCTTCATTTACAGTAAGCTACCAGCCCGGAACAAAATATGTTCAACTACCCGAGCGGAAAATCAACCTCGGATCAAAATATCCGAAGTTCACGGTAAGCTATGCAAAGGGTTTTAATGGAACACTAGGCAGCGATGTGGATTATGACCGGTGGAAGGTTTCCATTCAGGATGAGTTGAATGTAAACCTTGGCGGCCGGTTCGAATACAATATTTCGGCAGGCGGCTTCTTCAATAACCGCAAGTTGGAGATTCCCGACTATCAGCATTTTAATGGTAACCAAATGCTGGTGGCCACCGAATACCTCAACAGCTTTCAATTGTCTCCATATTATGCACGTTCCACCACAGAAAAACTATACGCCACTTTAAATTTTGAGCATCACTTCAGTGGATTTCTGACCAATAAAATTCCCTTCATAAAAAGGCTAAATGTCCACCTGGTTGGCGGCGGCAACGGATTTGTAGTAAATAAGGGCATCTATTACTATGAAGTGTTTGGTGGCATCGAAAATATCCTGAAGTTATTGCGGGTAGATTATATATGGGCCTATGATGAAACCGGTTATTTTAATTCAGGTATCCGGATTGGCATACGCGGCGCTTTTGGCCGCAATTAGCTGAAATCCATTTATATATCTGTCATCTCTCCGCCCTTCTTTTTATTTTTATGATTATTATTATCTTCGCGGCGTTTAAGAAATTTTGTTCGTCATGCAAACGACCCGTTCCCGTGTACACCACGGGGGCATAAAATTTCAATATTATGGCAGTACTACATAATCGAATTTCCCAAAAGGAACTCCGGCAATTAATGCTGGAGGAAACAGAACCCCGCACCACCATTTCATTTTACAGGTATTTTCCCGTGAGTGATCGGCAACAGTTGAGAGACGACATATACAAAGCATTGTATGCGTTAAAAGTTTTTGGCCGCATCTACATTGCGCACGAAGGTATCAATGCACAGGTAAGCGTTCCTCAAACCCGGGTTGAAGCGTTCCGCAATTATTTATATTCGATACCCGAAATGAAGGATATGCGATTGAATATTGCCGTAGATGATGATGGTAAATCGTTTTGGGTACTTAAAGTAAAGATCAGGGAAAAGATAGTGGCTGACGGTATTGCTGATCCGGAATTTAACATGAGCAGGAAGGGGCAATATGTGAATGCGGAAAAACTCAATAGGCTCGCCGCGGATCCGGAAACGATCATTATTGATATGCGTAACCATTACGAATATGAGGTGGGCCACTTTGAAAATGCTATCGAAATTCCCAGCGACACTTTCAGGGAACAATTGCCAATGGCGGTTAACATGATGCAGGAACACAAAGAAAAAAACATCATCATGTACTGCACCGGTGGCATACGCTGCGAGAAAGCGAGCGCCTATATGCTGCATCATGGTTTCCATCATGTATTTCACCTGGAAGGCGGTATTATCAATTATGCGAAAGAAATCAGGGAAAATAATTTAGAAAGCAAATTTGTCGGGAAAAACTTTGTGTTTGATGATAGGCTGGGAGAGCGGATAACCCCCGATATTATTGCGCATTGTCATCAATGCGGGCAGCCATGCGACACGCATACCAATTGCAAAAATGAAGGTTGCCACCTGCTTTTTATTCAATGTTCAGCATGTGCCGAAAAATACCAGGGTTGTTGCAGCGGGGAGTGCAGTACTATTTACCAGCTTCCCATTGAAGCGCAAAAACCGCTAAGAAAGGGGATAGATAAAGGCCCGCATATTTTTAATAAGGCCAAGGCAAGATTAAGACCGAGGCTGGGAGGTGATAGGCCAGGGGCGTGAGCCATGAGTGGTGAGAAGATAGCCTTAAGCAGAAAGTGACCATCAAACTGTGTTTTCAGAGCTCATTGCTCAAAGCTGTCTGCCGACTGTCGCGAGTTGCTGATATCTAAAAACCTGATACCTGATACCTGATACCTAATACCTAACACCTTCTTCTCACTTCCCAATCCATTTCAAGCATACCGGTTTCCCAACGTCAATGCGATTACCCGTATCGCTCAGCAGGCCGGTGGCTTTATCTCTTTTAAAAATTACAATGTCATCGCTTTCCTGGTTGGCTACGAGCAAATAATTCCCGGTGGGGTCAATGCTGAAATTGCGTGGAATTTTGCCAAGTGAGGGTTGGTGCCCGATTAAGGATAGCTTTCCATCCTGTTGGTTAATCGAGTAGATAGCTATAGTATTAAAACCGCCACGGTTGGAGGCATACAAAAACTTTCCATCAGCGCTTACATGAATATCGGCGCTCCCTATAAAGCCGGTATCGTTTGCCTGAACAGAAGCAATGTGCTGTATGGGGTTTAATTTTCCGTTATTGTATTGGAAGGCATCTACAGCACCGCCCATTTCTTCTACCAGGTAAGCGAATTTATTATTGGGATGAAAAGTAATATGCCTCGGGCCGGCTCCATCAGCGGTTTTAAAAAAAGGTTGTGGGGCGGAATTTAGTTTTCCGGTTTTGGAATCAAAGCCATAGATCATTACCTTATCAATACCCAGGTCGGGAACAAAAAGCCATTTGTTATCCGCTGAGAGCAGGGTGCAATGCACATGCGGTGTTTTCTGCCGCTGTTTATTTACGCCTGAACCCTCGTGTTGTATGGTAGTAACCGGAGCCCCTAACTTTCCTGAGGCATCAGCAGGCAACACCGCTAATGTACCGCTGCCGTAATTTCCGGCAACTACCCATTTTCCCGTTTTGTCTACCTGTATATAACAGGGTCCATTGCCACCCGATGATTGGCTATTAACCGGTGTCAACTTTCCTGTTTTTTTGTTGAACGAAAAGGAACTTACCTGTCCGCCGTTTTGTTTATCGCCGCTTTCATTTACAGCATAAACAAATTTCTCGTCGGGCGAAACAGCAACAAAAGACGGATTAGAACTTTGAACGTGACTGATCTCTTTATAACTTCCATCCTGGCTGTTAAACTCAAATACGTAAATCCCCTCACTTTTGCCGCCGGTGTAGGTGCCGGTAATCAGGTAATGCAGATGATTGGGTTGTGCCGTGCACGAATAAAATAAAGCGGATAATAAAATGGTTAACCCGGTTATGCTACTTTTCATAATTAAACATTCAATTGTTTCAGTGAAGCTGTAATTCTGTTTATCGTTTCTTCTTCGCTTAGTGCCTCTGGGGTAAAGTTTTCACCCGTTACTCTTTCAAATAATTCAATGTATCGGTTACTTATCGTTTGTACCCATTCATCAGACATTTCAGGAACGATTTGCCCTTCCTTTCCCATAAAGTTATTGGCAATAAGCCATTCCCTTACAAATTCTTTACTGAGTTGTTTTTGCCTTTCGCCTTTTTGCTGCCTTTCATCAAATCCATCGGCGTAAAAATACCTCGACGAGTCGGGGGTATGTATTTCATCCATCAGGTAAATGGTATCGCCTATTTTTCCGAACTCATATTTCGTGTCGGCTAATATCAGCCCTTGTTTTCGAGCAATGGCTTTTCCTCTTTCAAATAGCTGTAAGGTATAAGACGCAAGCGTGTTCCATTCACTTTCCGTGGCTAATCCTTTTTTAATAATCTCCGCTTTGGAAATATCTTCGTCATGTCCCTGCTCAGCTTTGGTGGCAGGAGTAATAATGGGTGTTGGAAAGTAATCATTTTCTTTTAGTCCTTCGGGAAGTGGCACGCCGCATAATGTTCTTACGCCACTGCTGTATGTTCTCCAGGCATGACCTACAAGGTTGCCCCTAACTACCATTTCCAGCTTAAAGGGAACACATTTTTTGCCAACGGCGGCATTGGGAGCGGGTGTATGCAATAACCAGTTGGGGCAAATATCCGCCGTAGCTTTCAGCATGCGTGCGGCAATCTGGTTCAACACCTGGCCTTTATACGGGATTTCCCGGGGAAGAATTACATCAAAAGCAGAAATGCGGTCACTGGCAATCATCACCAGGTAATCATTGCCGATGGTATATACGTCGCGAACCTTGCCTTTATAAAAGGCGCTTTGACCTGGAAATATAAAATTGCCCATACGCGAAAATAAACCGCTGATTCCACTTGTCCAATTTAGTGTAGAGAAATGAGTGGAATCCTGCCTCAACCCGTTGTGCCGGTTCCATTATCGGTTTCTTTACCCCTCGATTTTTTGTAGAAGAAATAGATCATGCCCAAAAGCACCATATAACATCCGTAATTGAACAGGTCGTGGTGATCCAGAGTTCTTCCGAATGTCCAGCTTTGTTTCCATTCTTTCCAGTGATGTTCAAGAGCGATCATCAGCAATGCGGTGCGACAGCAATTCAAAAACCATATAGCGAAAAATCCACCCAATCCCCATCTTATTTTTTTGCTCCAGTTCATATCGTTAGCCAGCACAAAAGCAGCCCAAAAACTGAATATACCCAGGCCTACACATTGCCAGTTCATAAAAAGCCGATGACCGCCCGGCACTACCAGGCGCCTCGTGTTCTCCACAAAGGTATCCAACCCCGCTGCCTGTGTCATAAGGTTGGCGGTATGCATAATGGTTCCTGTTATCCAGTTAATATAGTTGAAGTGCTGCACAAAATATTCGCTATAAGCGTCACCCGGAACGGTGAGACTAACAAAATACATATTCGTGTAATAGAATATTGCGAATAATGCAACGAATTTAAGAACGAAGGAAAAATCCAGGTACTTGTTGATTTCCTTAGTAGCAGATTTAATAGAAAGCATCATATTGCCACGGCGTGTTTAGTGATCAGCTATTGTAATACAATAACCAATTACCCCGCAGGCGGCTTCGATGAAGAAACCTGCGAAGTAATTGGCGTTAAAAATAACGGTATACGGCCATTATATTTTATTCCACTTTTTTCAGATCATCCGTAGCTTTTTGGGCTTTTTTTCTTTTGTCGTATGCTCTCTTAGCGCCATACCCAATACCGGCAGCAATCAGAAGACTTAGCCCGCCATCTATAGGAATATCGGGATCTGTTCCAGGATCAGGTACTTCGGCATGTAATGCAGGAGCATACAATAAGCAGCATACAATAATCAAGCATACAATAATCATAGTTGTCGAAAGGGATCTTAATTTCATAACTAATGTTTTATTATAATTAAAAAAGTGGTTACATGTTTATCTGTTTACAATCATTCTGATTACGGTGCGTACTCCTTTTCCTGTTACACGCAACTGGTACACGCCGGCAGGTATCTTTCTTTCGAGGTTTAGTTGTTGGGTTAGACTACCGCCAGCGTGCTGAATATTTTTCCTGAACACCACCTGTCCTGAACTGTTCACGAATTCCAGGCTATACATGCCACTCGCTGCGTTCACAAACTGAAGATTGACGTTGCTGCTGGTTACCGGGTTCGGATATGCCTTAATCAGTGGTGTAGCAGCTAATGATCCACCCGCAATCAATTTCCTGGTTAAAAGTACAACTTTAAACCGATCGCAGTTTGCAGAAGCCGCATCTGAATTAACCTGGAAGAATACCTGCGTAGTTTGGTCAGTGTTAATGGCCGTGGAAGTTTTAAGGTATTGGTCTTCCAGCGTTGCAGAGGCTACCCCGGTAAGCTCAACCGGGTTGAATTCGAACATATATCCGCGTTCTGTGGTATTGGAAAGATTGAGGTAAAGTGTATCGCTGGTTTCGATCGGTTCCCTTCGCTCAACCATCAATGGTTGTCCATTCCTAATAATGGCAAGGTTTTCTAAAACATTTGGCATTTTAACCGCATCCATTTCATTGATATTGTTAGAGAAGTTGCGGCTGTAAGACGTAAATACTTCGTCAAGCACAGTGGCAGCTGTATCATCAATGGATTGCAGGTTAACCCTTAAGCCCTGCGCATTTTTAGCGGGAGCGAAAAGCGGAACTTCAGTGCCGTTTTTATCTACCATGGTGCGGAAAACATTTTGTGATGGAGTGGCTGCCTTGTCAGACTCCTTAATCACCACACTTCCGGCAGTTCCGGTAGATTGTACGAGGAACCCTTGTCCCGACTGTATGTATTGGCTCTCCGGACTTATGGAAGCAGGTGTTACATCATAACCGGTTCCGTTATAGCTTATGTTAACATAGGCACCTACACCATAACTACCACCCATTTTTGGATCCCACAGGTAAAAACTGTTCTGCACATTGTTCCTGGTGATCGTGGCAAAATTAATGGGTGAAGCGAAAGGATTCGCAATAGCGGTAAAGCCGGTGGCGGTTACCGGGAAGGTTTGGTTCCCCACATTTAACGGGCCATTAGCGCGCAACACGGTTTTGGTTGGCGGAACATTGGTCCCAGCCATCATAATACTTCTGTCGCCCCTCACAAATAAGAAATAAGGTTTTGTTCCTACTGTTGTAGCATTGGTATTGGTGGCATTAGCCCAATTGTGCGTGGCTGTATTGAACCATTTCAATGATGCCATACTTGTTCCACCCGTATTCTGATCAAATCCGTTGGCTACCGAACCCACGGTAATATGGGTCCCATACCCCGGGTTAGGATTAGGAACTGCAGACGCTGTAGTGGCGCCTTCCTGCCATGCTTTATTGACGGTTTGTGTACCACCTACCGGTGCACTCATCAGTCTCCATGCCCTGCGTGCCGGAATATAACGTTCTACGGTAACATTTCCGCTAATGCTGCCACCTACGGGCGCTACGCGGGCCGTGGTAGTTGCACTGCTCTTAAGCGTGAGTTTGTTGGCGGTATTCAACGTGCCGTTCATTACATTGAGCACATCATAAATGCTCAATGCCGTTCCAATGGTTGCCGAAGCTGCTGTACCAGTTCGGTTAAGCATCAGGGTTTTGAGGCTGCTGCCTGCACCCGGCGTAAAGTTCAGGTTGCCCGGGCTGCCGCCACCGGTTCCGATAATGGAAAGGGTAGACGTGGTAGACCCGGTTAACGTTCCTGTGCCTGTTAATTTAGTGATGGACAAAGTGTAGCCATTTATTTTAAGCTGACTTCCTGAAGGGTTGTTGAGTATTCCGTAAACAGTCCAGTTGCCCGTCATCATATAGTTACCGGAACGATTGGCGAGGTTAAAGATCTTACCATCGCCAAAGTCAGTCGGATTGGTTCCACTACCGTCAGTATTTACACCCCAGGTCAACACATTATGCAGGTCACCCGCTGCCTTGGAATAATAGATATTACTTGCAGTTTTTGTCCAGGTAAATTTCGTGGTGGCTGAAATTACGCCTACCGAGGCAACAATATTATCATCTCCGGCATTAGCTCCCGTAATGCAGAATCTTGCAATACCATTGGCATTGGTATTGGCAAATCCTGTGCTACCCGGGTTAGCGCCGCTAATGTTAAAGTCTACTCTTACCCCTTCCAGCGGATTATTAAACTGGTCAGTTACCAAAGCTTCAAAACATTGTGCCGTACCTACATTGCCGGTGATGGCCAAAGCCTTGATGCTTAATTTGGTAACATTGGCTACGGGGGCCAGCGATTGACCACCGGGATAGCCATAGGAATCATAACTATCATAGCCATATACAAAAATACCAAAGGGAAGGTTTGAGCCATTAATAGTATGGGAACCCAAGGCAATATCCAATTGTGCCCCCCTGAACCCGGTAGATCCAATTGCGGAAAAAGATGCCGGGGGTATTACTACACCATCCAGTTTTAATGTGCCTACCGCAGCAGCAGGCGCAACTACGTTTACATAGTTTCCACGGAAACCCGAAGCCGGGGTGGAAAATGTGTAGTTTCCGAGGAACTGCTCATAAGGGGTTATAAGCATCATAAATGGGTCGGAAGTAACACCATCGAAACTGCTGCTGTTGGAATATTGAGCAACCAGGATGGGGTTGTTAGATTTGATTTGGGACGCTGTGGTGAGTACGGTTTCAAATAACTGGCCCTTGTTAAGGGTAGCTACAATAGTTCCATTGACTTCAACCGTGGTGCCATTGGCTGAAGCCAGGAAGCGGAAAGTGTCGCCCCTGGTGCGTGTTTTTAAGGGAACTGAAATAAAATTTTTACCCCATGCCGTTGTGGGTGGCAGTTGTTCTATGATGTGATCGCATGCATAATACCCTGAAGGAATATTAGCGCATTGCATGCCGCCAAATACAGCGATAGGCTTATTGGAAGTGATCAATGTGCCCGAAAGATCCTGGGGAGCTGCGTCTGTATTGCGTAGCAAATAAGTTTGTCCCTGGTTAAGAACAATGTTGTAAGGAACGCCGGCAAGCCGGCCACTGGTAGTAACGGTGGGCGTTATGGTAACAGTCGTCGCATTTTGCGCAGCCACAATTCCGAACTGGGTACTATTAACTATATTGGTGTTCTTATAGCCGAGATTAATGTATGATGTGCCCAGTATGTCGGTGGGCAAGGCCAGGTAAGCATCTGTAGTAGCCTGGAACCTGTTTAGTCCATATACAGTAACCTCTTTTCCGGCAACGATATGGATTCCTTTATTTTCTACCGTATTAGAAAGATTCATTTCGAGTGTACCAGTAGGTAAGTTAACCGTGGTCACGCTGCCGGGTGTAACTGTAAAATTGGTGGTGAAGCCAGTGCCTGGCGCTGAAACAGTACCTGTGGTAGCCTCATCGCCACTTATAAAAAAGGAGAGTGCACCCGCGCTGTAATTTCCTGGAAAAGCAAGCCAGAAATCCTTGCCTTTACTGTCGGGAGCCTGGGTGTAGCCCATTAAAAAAGAAAGACTTAACAACGCTGTAAAAAGAGCGGGAGAACCCTTTTTAAAAGATAAAGTGTTAAAATGTTTCATACATGCGAGGTTGGTAGTGAGGAATGTTATTTCGCTTTTTTTACTGATATCTCCTTATAATTGAATTTTGAAATGGTTGCCAGGTAGGTTGGGAAAGCCTGTTGCGCAATGATCAATAATTCTTTGTGGCTTGCATGGTTGCAATCGGATTCAAAGGTTTCACCCGGCTGAAGAATAATTCTCTTTTCGCCTCCGCGCCCTTCAGCCACTTTTTCCATTTGGGTTTGAAACACCTCTTTCCATAGTACTTCAACAGCATAGGTATTCTTATTGTTCATTTTCAGAAATACTACATCACCATTTTTACCGTTGCAGGCAGCAATAGCGTAAAAGAATTGTACGCCGTTTACGGTTTTATCCAAATGCCAGTTGAGATCGTGAGATGGCGGGGATGCATGATAAAAATAGTCGCCCGCTGTTGTCCCGGAACAAACGACCAGCCATACACATAGCATCAAAAGCTTGTTGCAGCAGTTCATCCAGGTCAAAAACGATTTGCGGAGAACACCTGCAACATCCTCATTGAAAGCGATTTTTTCCATAGAGAATATGTTATATGATGACCAAATAATAAAATATCCACGCTAAACAACAGATAAAATGCAGATAGATGTAAATGCCAGCAATCAACATTAATGTTCGAAGTGCTTTCAAAGCATAATTGGACTGATCCCTTGAAAAGCCGATAAATATGTATTGCCGGTTGCGATAGGCGCAAAAGGGGAATAACTACAACATTGCCGCTGGAAGGATATTAGCTGGCTTTGCATGAAAGACATTGTTTCTTAAACGGAAGCAACAAATAGCTGGTTTTCGGGGTACGGGTATGCGTTTGTTTTAGAAGTACAAACACGGTACGGGCTCAGAAGTAATTGGAGAAGTAGGCTACATGTTAAAATAGTACAGATCGAAACCGGGGTTAAACTTAGAAAACATTTTCAAAAAAAACGAAACATTTCCCATTAATTTAAATATATATTTTAGACCGCGCTTTTTTCCTTGTTTGGGATATGAATGACTTTGCAATTCATCATTCTAAAACAGGTCGTAGCTGTTCTGATTTCAATAGAAGCATTCCATTGCTAACATTCCGGGCAGGGGATGAGTAGACAAATGTGTTTTAACAAAAGGCGACAAAAGTTAGCATGGTATACTAACAATTGTTAATTTGGTATACACATGCGTTCACTAAATTGCTTATTATGAAAAAAATCCTCCGCTACATTATTGCATCATGGCTCTTTTTGTACGCGCTTCCTGGTTTGGCTCAAAACATCACCCTTTCCGGTACCGTTAAAAAAAGTACCACAGGGGAATTTGTAAGCGCTGTTTCCGTCCTTATTAAAGGCACTACCGAGGGTACATTTACCGATCCGAGAGGTAGCTTCAAACTTACCACCAGCACCCCTTTGCCGCTTACTTTATTATTTTCATCCATTGGTTTTGAAACCAAAGAAATTCAGGTCGTTGAAACAGACCCTATAGAAGTGGAACTGATACCCGCCGCTGTGCTTGGCGAAGAAGTTGTTATAGCAGCCACCAGAACTGCCACAAAGGCTATGGAATCGCCCGTTTCCATTGAGCGGGTCAGTGCCGCTAACATCCGCAATTCGCCTGCAACGAGTTATTATGACATGGTTGCCCAGCTAAAAGGCGTAGATGTTACCACGTCTTCCCTTACTTTTAAAACACCCAGTACAAGAGGTTTTAATTATTCCGGTAACACCCGTTTTAACCAATTGGTAGATGGCATGGATAACCAGGCACCCGGACTGAATTTTTCCCTGGGAAACTTTGTTGGACTAACTGAACTCGACGTAGAGAGCATGGAGGTTTTACCCGGTGCTTCTTCTGCGCTGTATGGTTCGGGTGGAGTAAATGGCACCATGCTTATTAACAGCAAAGACCCGTTTAAATACCAGGGACTGAGTTTCCAAATAAAAACAGGAATGAATCACGTTGATAAAAAACAACGCAGCGAACCGGGTTGGTATAACGACTGGTCTGTTCGCTGGGCCAAAGCCATCAACAATAAATTCGCATTTAAAATAGGAATGCAACTTATTCAGGCCAAAGACTGGATTGCGAACAGCACACAAAATTATGACCGGCTTACCCGGAAAACATTGCCGGGAACCCGTGAAACCGATCCTAATTACGACGGCATCAATGTATACGGCGACGAAACCAATATGCGCGACAACGGGTATACTATGAAGAGCCTTGCGCAGGCGATCGAGTATCAAACACAGCAAGGTATACTGGATGCCACAGGCGGTACTGTGGACATTGTTCAAATTATGGATGCCGTGCTTCCTCCCAATCCTACTCCGGCACAACTGCAGGGATTTATTTCAAGTCTCCCCGCTCCATTGCAAGAACCTGTTACTACGATGGTTCCTTTTTATTTTGGATTAAGAAATGATATCATTCCCGAAGAGAGTGCCTCCCGCACCGGCTACGCCGAAAGTGAAATGGTAAATCCAAATACGGTGAATTATAAATTTTCGGGAAGCCTGCAATATAAATTCAATTCCCGCCTCAGTGCATCTTTTTCGGGTTACTATGGAACGGGAAGTACAGTGTACACCGGCAGCGACCGTTATTCATTAAAAGACGCGAAAATTGGTCAGTATAAGCTCGAACTGCGAAGCAAAAGCTGGTTTATAAGGGGCTACACTACTCAGGAAAATGCAGGTGAAGCCTATAACGCCACCATTACCGCCCGCCGGCTAAATGAGGCCTGGAAACCCAGTACCCAGTGGTTTCCTGAATATGTAGCGGCCTATGTAGGAGCGATATCGGCCGGCGCTTCCGAATCTGCCGCCCACAACGCCGCAAGAGGTTACGCCGACCAGGGACGTCCGGCTGCGGGATCTGACCAGTTTAAACAGTTGTTCGACCAGGTGCGCTCTACACCAATACCTGCTGGGGGCTTGTTTCTCGACCGGAGCGATTTATGGATGACGGAAGGGCAGTATAATTTTAAGGATGTTATTCCTTTTGTGGAATTAATAGTAGGGGGATCCTGGAAACAATACGTATTGAATTCGAAGGGCACTTTATTTATTGACTACGATGGTCCGATAAAGATCAACGAATACGGAGCCTACGGACAATTGACCAAAAAGCTCATCAATGACCGGCTAACACTAAGCGTTTCCGGCCGCTACGATAAAAACGACAATTTTAAAGGCCGCTTTACTCCCCGCGCCACCGCTTTGGTAAAACTGGCGCAGGATCATAATATCCGGTTGAGCTATCAAACCGCGTACCGCTTCCCTTCTACACAACAGCAATATATTAATCTTGAAATCGGTGGTGGACAGTTTTTGGTTGGCGGTTTGCCATGGATATTAGACGCACAATTGCCGGGTGGAAAACCTGGTCCAAACCTCGGCACCCAACCGGTATACCGCTTAAACAATAATGCACAGGTTATCGGCACATATGAACCGCAGGAACTGAAGCCGGAAAGCGTAACTTCGTATGAAATTGGTTATAAGGGATTAATCGCAAAAAGACTGTTGATAGATGTATATTACTATGCCGGGCAGTATCAAAATTTTATTGGAAGAACACTTGTTGCAAAACCTGTTTCGGCTACACAAAATCAAATTTATTCAATTGTTGAAAACGCCGCAACGTTATCTTCTTCAGGTGGCGCAGGGGAAGTGAAAATTGATCCGATCAAGGTTAAAACCTCGGGTTATGGCATTGGCCTCGACTATCGTATACAAAGTGGCTTTTCGTTTTTTGCTAATTATTTCCACGATGAATTGGGTAATATCCCTGCTGATTTCATTGCTAATTTCAATTCACCAAAACACCGGTTAAATATTGGAACAGGCCATAGCGGTTTTGGAAAATCAAAGCGTATGGTATGTAATGTTACCGCCCGCTGGCAAACCGAATTTTTATGGGAAGCCGATTTCGCTACCGGTAATGTACCTGCCTTTTTTACCATGGATGCAATGGTGGGCTATCGTTTCCCTGCTATTGGTTCCCTCGTTAAACTGGGTGCCACCAATGTGTTGAATAAGTACTATTTGAATGCATTTGGCAACCCACAGGTGGGCGGATTATATTATGTGAGTTTTGCGTACAATGTTTTTTAAAAGGCAGCGTTAGAATAAAAACACACACAAAAAAATAACCCCGGTGCCGGAAAAAATGGCGTCGGGGTTCATTTTTATACCTCGATGAATTGCAGTAACAATTGTACAATCGCCCAAATGCCCGTAATCCTTTCTGCAAACCACTGCACTTTCTGTATTTTTGATTTCAGTAATTATCATTTTATTTTATCGACCCGGATCACTCAGGCATGGAATAAACCGGGCAATATTTATAGCCCGCACGGATGATTAGTTCGGGGTAACCAAATCGAAAAAAATAAACACATGAAAAATATTTTTTTAAAAGTTGTCTTCCTGGTATTGCTTCCTGCATTAGTATTATTGACGTATGGCTTTCAAAAATCAAACCGTGCCTTAACACCAAAATCTTCACACCCCAATGTTATTGTGATATTTATGGATGATATGGGCTATGGCGATCTCGAGTGCTACGGCGGCTTTCCTTATCATACACCTAATATCAACAAGTTGGCTGCGCAGGGAATGCGTTTTACTAATTTTTATGCAGCACAGGCAGTATGCAGCGCCTCAAGAGCAGGGTTGCTCACTGGCTGCTACCCCAACCGCATCGGCATATCAGGAGCTTTGTTTCCATGGTCTACAAAAGCTTTACAACCCGATGAAGAAACGATCGCTGATTTGCTGAAGGCAGCGGGGTATAAAACAGGTATGGTGGGTAAATGGCATCTCGGGCAAAAAGAGCCCT
>DASUFG010000083.1:0-2307 GCA_036274715.1 Agriterribacter sp. | reverse complement strand
TTGTTGTTAACACTCGCCAAAAAGTTTCCGGATAATGCGTTTGTGTCCGATGCCATCATCAGCAACCTCGAAGGGCGGGAGGCTTCTTTTTATAAAAAGATTATGTCCATAGACGCCGATTCAAACCTGGTGATCAACAGGCGTTTCAAAAAAACAATGGAGGACATTACTAAGAATCAAATTAATAGAAACCTTAAACAGCTGAAGGCGCAGTTTCCCAAAGGAGTGAACCTGTTTGAAACGATATGCAAAACATGCCATGGTGAAGATGGAAATGGCGTTACCTCCTTAGCACCACCCTTAAACAATTCTAAATGGGTAACCGGCGATAAGAACAAGCTGATAGCAATAGTACTACAGGGGTTAACCGGAGCTATTAAAGTGAACAATAAACTGTACGAACCCCCTGAAATTAGTGGGGAAATGCCCGGACTGTACAGTAATGACGAAATAGATGATGAAACCATCGCCCAGGTGTTGAGTTTTATCAGGAAGAACTGGAGTAACCGGTCGGGGGATGTAAGCACGAAGGAGGTAGCCAAAATACGTAAAAAATTAAATGGCAGGGAAAAGTCTTTTACCGTGGAGGAATTGAATGGGTGGTAGCCGACGCAAATTCAAGTTATTAAGATAAACTAAAACTTAAAATTCCAGGTAACACTCGGCACTATCGGGAAAAGCGAAACCTGCTTGGCCTGTATTTGTAAAGTTCCATCGTAGGGGCTGCCGGTTTGGTCAAAATAAATAAAGTACGGATTGGCCCGGCTGTACACGTTGTATATGCTGAAGACCCAACTCCCTTGTAAACGCTTCGGCTTTTTATGTTGCGGAGTATAGGTGGCCGCCAGGTCAACCCGGTGATAAGCATCCATTCGGTATTGGTTAATACTGCTGTATTCCTGGGTAAGCACGCCTTCCATGATAAAAAAACGCTCCGGCAAGGTAGTGGCATTACCTGTTCCAAATACAAATACTGCCGAAAACTTCCATTTTTTTGATAGTTCATACATTGCTACTACAGAAAGATCGTGCCGGCGGTCGTACTTTGCTGGAAATTTAATCCCGTCATTCAATTCAGGAAACTTCCTCCAGGTCCACGATAATGTATAGCCTATCCAGCCTGTAAGTTTTCCCCTTGCTTTATTGAGATAAAATTCGGCACCATAACTCCAGCCTTTTCCAAAAACAAAATCTTTTTCGGTATCTTCTAACGAAGGGGTGTAACCTTCCCGGTATTCAATTTGGTTAGCCATTGTTTTGTAATATACCTCAACCGAAGTTTCATAGGTATTGCTTTTGAAATTTCTAAAATACCCCAACGCATACTGCCAGCTTAATTGCGGTTTTACCCGGTGGGTGCTCGATACCCACAAATCGGTGGGAAGTGTGGTTCCCGCATTGGTTACCAGGTGTATGTATTGATAATTTCGGGTAACCGCTGCCTTTATTGAGCTTTCATCGTTCCAGGCGTATCGAAGGGTAGCCCTTGGTTCAATCCCTCCATAGTTTTGCACTGCTGCCCCGCTTTTATATACCACGCTGTCAATATTATTACCATTGTCGTCCGTTATATATTTTTTATAGGGGCCAGTTTGTTGAAAACCGCTCCACCTTACACCATAATTTAATTTGAACGCATCATTGATTTCCCAGTCGTCCTGGGCGTACAGAGCCACCTCATTGGCGTATTTTTTTTGCGCATTTACAGGTTTGAAAACAGTTGAATCCTGGTTGCCGGAAACTACCTGTGGAATAAAAGTGTGGTAGGTGTATTGACCCCCGAATTTTATTTTGTGCAACGGAACCGGGTAAAAATCAAAGTCTATCTTTCCATTCAGGTCTTTAATGCCACTGGACAGCTGGATGAGAAAATCATTCTGCGCCGCTTTAAAATCAAATTTATAGTCGTTATATACGATCGTGGTGTTGGCGAATAATTTATTGCCAAATACATGGTTCCAACGCAGGGTTGCTGTGGAATTTCCCCAGGGGATACCTACATTAAACGACTGCTGGGCATTTTTAAAATCAAATACATCCCGTCCAAAATATCCACTCAGGTACAACCTGTCTTTTTCGGAGAACTTAACATTCACTTTGGCATTGAAATCATAGAAATAATATCCCGATCCATAAAAATTATTACTTTTTTTGATAAAGGGTTTAGTGAGCACATCAATATAAGTTCTGCGTGCCGAAACCATAAAGGAAGCCTTGTCTTTTTTGATTGGACCCTCCACCGAAAGCCGGGAAGCAATCAAACCAATTCCTCCTTCTGCATGGTAGGTGTTCATATTGCCATCTTTC
>DASUFG010000082.1:0-2480 GCA_036274715.1 Agriterribacter sp. | reverse complement strand
AACTCCATTTTGTTTTCCCAATTACAATCAAATGGGTCATTTCATAATGCTGCTGAAATTGAGCCTAAATCGGAACCCGGTAAAACAATCAATACCTTAATCATCGACAATATCGGTATGCTTTCCAGGTTGTACAGGTATGCCGACATTACCTATGTGGGCGGTGGATTCGGGGATTCGGGGCTTCATAATATCCTGGAAGCAGCGGTATACGGTAAACCGGTTTTTTTTGGGCCGGTCTATGAAAATCATTTTGAAGCTATGGAAATGGAAGATGCAGGGGGTGCTGTCAGCATCGAAAATGCGTTGGAATTAGAAAGCGAACTGAATATTTTATGGAATAACGAAAATTTGCTCAAAGAAAGAGGAGAAGCTGCAAAGCAATATATATACGATAATGCGGGTGCTACCAGGCAAATATCAGACTACATCTATAAGAACCGCCTTCTGACCAATTGATCAAATTGCTTCGCCGCAGGATGTTCTTCGTTCCATCCTAATTTCAACTTCAACTCGCGCAATATCCAGAATTCTGCCTCGGGGTAAATAGTAAAATGATTGATGGTTTTGAGCGAGCGCTCATACATGGCCTCGTCTCCCCGAAAAAGCTCGGTGATAAAGGTATACCTGTCGTTTACCCCAATCGCTTTTTTAATATCCTTGAGGGGCTCCTCCTTCAGTTTCTCCCCTAATTCCTTTTTCTTCATGTTCAATTTTTCATTCAATGATAGTTCAGCTCTACCCATAACCTCGTTAAGTTCCCTGGCCTGGGGCTGATGCGCCAAAGTGGGCACCTCCTCCAAAACATTAAAGCGCTGGTCGGCAGTATCCTTTTCCTTAGGAATGGATTTGCTTTTTACGGGCAGAACAACATTTTCGTCAAAATCATCAAAAATAATCTGCGACTGTTTTGCTGGTTTTGGTTCAGTTATTCTTTTGCTTTCCTCCGACGGCTGGTTTTCGATTTTTAAAGCCACACCACCCGGCATCATTACGGCAATTTTTTTACGACCGGGGTTGGCCTGCTGCTGTTTGATCAGAAACAATTCGGTTTGCAACATCTGCACAACATGAATAATTTGTTCCGGAGTAGCACCGTCCTGGTAAAGTTCCTGTAATTTGCTTATCAAAACGCCGATTCGTTCCATCAGAATATGGTATTTTTGAGCGCCTATTGGTTATAGACGAATAATACAACAATTCGCGTGAAGTTACAAACACCTTGCCATAAAATAATCACAAATGTTTGCAGAATCGCTTAGTAACGTCGAAACACGGGGATGGATAGAAGTGATCTGCGGGTGCATGTTTAGCGGAAAAACCGAGGAACTGATCAGAAGAGTCAAACGCGCGGAAATAGCCAATAGAAACGTGGCGATATTTAAACCTGCTATTGATACAAGATATCATGAAGAAGAAATTATTTCTCACGATGAAAACGTCATTTTATCAACAGCTGTTGAAAACGCGAATGCTATTTTATTAAATAGCACAACGGCAGATGTAATTGGAATTGACGAGGCACAGTTTTTTGATAGCGAAATAGTGTCCGTATGTAATCATTTAGCAAACCAGGGCAAAAGAATTATTGTTGCGGGATTGGATATGGATTTTTCTGGAAGGCCGTTTGGACCCATGCCTGGCTTACTCGCTATAGCAGAACATGTCACCAAGCTCCAGGCCGTATGCGCGAGATGCGGTAATAACGCCATCTATTCCTATCGCAGAACTCATCATGAAAACCAGGTTTTAATTGGTGAGAAAGATATTTATGAGCCCAGGTGCAGGCTTTGCTATAATTTGCGGGGTTGATTGTATAATGTTTGACTTTTAACCAGGGGGTGCATTTCAAATTTTCGCAGGCGGGTAGTGATACCCGCCTGTAGAGTCCGCTACCGGTCGGTGTCTCACCGACCGGAAAATTAAATAAGGAGCGAAAATCTGAAATACGCCCTAACCAGGCCATTCAAGTTTCAACCATTTCAAATTCAACATTGTTCCAGGTTTAAATCATATTAATGAACACATTCCAGCATATTTTGGCACTTCTTAAAAAAGATATGTTACTTGAATTAAGGCAACAGTATACATTTTACGGTGTTCTTTTATATGTGGCATCCTCCATTTTTGTATTATACCTGGCTATACAGCAACCCGAAAGCAGTGTATGGAATGGGTTGTTCTGGATGATCCAATTGTTCATTTGCGTAAATGCAGTTGCCAAGAGTTTTTTGCAGGAAACAAAAGGAAGGTTATTATATTTTTATTCTATTGCCGGGGCAAAGCAGTTTGTTATTGCCAAGTTATTGTATAACACCTTTATCATGCTGCTGATGAGCTTGATCAGCCTGGTACTTTTTCGGGTGCTTTTGGGAAATCCCCTGGTCAACTTCTGGCAATTCGCCGGTATTGTGTGCATCGGCTCTGTTAGCCTCAGTCTTGTATTCACCATGCTGGCGGCAATTGCTGCAAAAGCCCAG
>DASUFG010000081.1:0-3602 GCA_036274715.1 Agriterribacter sp. | reverse complement strand
AACCCCTGTAGGCCCGCCGCCAGTAATAACAATGGTGAGTAGCTTTTGCCGTTCCGCATCGTCTTTGGTAACGGTAGCGCTTTCCAGTTGTTTCAGCAGGTAGTTGCGCATTTCCAGTGCATCATCCACGGTTTTCATCGGGATAGCGTTCTGTTTAACATCTTCCAACCCAAAATAATTGCTTTCGGTACCTGTGGCAAGCACCAGGTAATCGTAGTTGATTTCTGATGTGGATAATATCACCTTGTTCTGCTCCGGTAGTACTTTCAGCAGGCTGCCCATACGGAAGCGGATGTTTTTTTTGCCCTGGAACATTTTGCGAAACGGATAGCTGATATTGGATGCCTCCAAAAACCCGGTTGCCACCTGGTAAAGAAGTGGCGGGAAGAAATTATAATTGTTTTTATCGACCAAAATAACATCGTATTCATCTTTATCCGTTAAATGATTTGCGAGGTTAATGCCGGCAAACCCACCACCTATGATTACAATTTGCTTTCTTGCCATTGATTTTTTCCTTTCTTAATAGAGTCAAAAAATATGCTTTCTTCCACAATGCCCTGCATGTCTCCAATTACGTAATAACGTACTCGCAATAAGCAGGCCGCGATTCAATTTTCCCGGGGATGGCTGACAGTAAGGATAAACCCGTTATTCTGGCACTTATAGGGTATATTGCCCGTTTAAAATGCCCGTTAAAACTGCCAAATCCTTTCTCAGGCTGGAAGGCTATCGTGTATAAAATTTACAATTCCTCCGATTGTTTTACCACTAATTTTGTTACCTTTGCGCCTCGAAAAAAGGCAGTTGCGAGAACTGATATTACGAGATATTTAAAAAATATTTAATCCCCAATAAAAATGGCAGACTTAAAATTTCAGAGAAACTTTGGTATTGCGGCTCATATTGATGCTGGTAAAACCACTACAACGGAGCGTATCCTGCGTTACACGGGCATGATACACAAAATAGGGGAGGTGCATGACGGTGCTGCCACAACCGACTGGATGGAGCAGGAGAAAGAAAGAGGTATCACCATTACTTCAGCGGCGGTAAGCTGCCAGTGGAATTTCCCTACCGAAAAAGGAAAAGTTACTCCCGATACAAAAAAATACAGCTTCAATATCATTGATACACCCGGTCACGTAGATTTTACCGTAGAGGTGGAAAGATCTATGCGTGTATTGGATGGCTTGATCGCCCTCTTTTCGGCTGTTGATGGTGTAGAGCCACAAAGTGAAACCGTTTGGCGCCAGGCTAACCGCTATAAAGTACCTCGTATTGGCTTTGTAAATAAAATGGACCGTGCGGGGGCCGACTTTTTGATGGTGGTCAAACAGGTGAAGGAAATGCTGGGCGCTAAAGCAGTGCCATTGCAATTGCCGATTGGTGCTGAAGATAACTTTACCGGGGTGGTTGACCTTATTAAAATGAAGGGAATCATCTGGCATATGGAAACAGAGGGCATGACCTTTGATGAAATAGAAGTGCCGGCAGATATGCTGGAGGAAGCCAATGAGTGGAGAGCAAGCCTGGTGGAAGCCGTTGCCGAATACGATGATAACCTGATGGAGAAATTTTTTGACGATCCTAATACCATCACCGAAGATGAAATGCATGAAGCGATCCGCAAGGCTACTGTTGATTTAAGCATTGTGCCGATGATGTGTGGTTCTTCTTTCAAAAATAAAGGCGTACAAACTGCGCTTGACGCGGTTTGCCGTTACCTGCCGTCTCCTGTTGATATTGATGCCGTACAGGGTATTAATCCGGATACGGGTGAAACGGAGGTTCGTAAGCCGGATGCTAAAGAACCTTTTGCTGCACTGGCATTTAAAATCATGACCGATCCTTTCGTAGGTCGCCTGGCGTTTTTCCGGGCTTATTCCGGGCACCTTGATGCAGGTTCTTATGTATTGAACGTAAGAAGCGGTAAAAAGGAACGCATCAGCCGCATCATGAAGATGTTCGCCAATAAGCAAAACCCTGTTGATTTTATTGAAGCAGGCGATATTGGCGCCGCTGTAGGTTTCAAAGAAATTAAAACCGGTGATACATTGTGTGATGAAGATCACCCGATTACATTGGAAAATATGTTTATTCCGGAGCCCGTTATCGCTATTGCGGTAGAGCCTAAAACACAGGTAGACGTTGACAAGATGGGGATGGCTATCGGTAAACTCGTAGAAGAAGATCCTACATTGCGTGTAAATACAGACGAGGAAACCGGCCAAACCATTTTACGTGGTATGGGTGAGTTGCACCTGGAAATTATTATCGACCGTATGCGTCGTGAGTTTAAGGTAGAAGTGAACCAGGGTGCGCCACAGGTTGCCTATAAAGAAGCATTTACTCTTAAAGTAGAGCACCGTGAAGTGTTGAAGAAGCAAACCGGTGGTCGTGGTAAATTTGCCGATATCGCATTTGAAATCGGGCCCGCCGATGATGAATGGTTGAAAGAAAATGCAGGTAAGTCATTCCAGTTTGTGAATGATATTTTCGGAGGATCAATTCCCCGTGAATTTGTGCCGGCTATTCAGAAAGGTTTTGAAACATCAATGCATTCAGGGGTGCTTGCCAATTATCCGCTGGTGAGCATGAAGATCAGGGTGTTCGACGGAAGCTTCCACGATGTGGATTCTGACTCTATGTCTTTTGAACTTTGTGCCAAGAGTGGTTTCCGCGAAGCGGGCCGCAAAGCAAAACCTGTTTTACTTGAACCTATTATGAAAGTGGAGATATTAACCCCGGATCAATACATGGGTGATGTTACAGGTGACGTGAACCGTCGTCGTGGTATTTTGGAAGGTATGGATACCCGTAACAACCTGCAGGTAATTAAAGCAAAAGTGCCATTGAGCGAAATGTTCGGTTATGTTACCCAACTGCGTTCCTTAACTTCCGGTCGTGCTACTTCTACCATGGAGTTCAGCCACTACAACCCGGCGCCAAATAACATCGCTGAAGAAGTGATTGCCAAGGTGAAAGGTAAGGTAACTGCATAATGCGCATATCGATCCAACTGGTTAAACCTGGTGGATTGATTGGCACACAGATCTTATAATTTCAATTTTATAAACGACCCGTTCCGCTGTATTGCGGACCGGGTTTTGTTTTTTTAGCGGTTTCCTGTTTCTTCGTACCGTGAACACAGTATCATGAACCTGCTTTCAAAGCCATATCACGCGCTTGCCCTGGCGGCCCTGCTGCTCATTCTCCTATCGCTGGTTCAGGGCGTTCAACGGCTGGATATGCCCCTCCCGGATGCAGCTTACGTACTCAGCTATGCAGATACGCTTCGTGCCATGGCTTTGCTATTGCTGCTATTCTGGATTTTGTATATGGTAACGATAAGAATATTATTTTCTTCCATGCTGGTTTGGATACATATATCCATTACATTGATTTTACCCGCCATCATCGTATTTCTTTTTTTCAGGTTTGCCGCCCAACCGGTTCCCGAAGCGGCAGTAGAAATGCAACTAAAAAGGAACAATCCTGTTCAAATCATTATTCCGGCTTTAATCCTGGCGCTTTTATTAACGCAATTGAGTTATATTGTTAACCTTATTTTAGGGTTGATGCGTAGAATGAGTTAATAT
>DASUFG010000080.1:0-11870 GCA_036274715.1 Agriterribacter sp. | reverse complement strand
CTTCAACCCTGGCATCATCTTTAAATATCTCTCTAATCCATTTAAGCCGTT
This sequence comes from Agriterribacter sp., assembly GCA_036274715.1. Lineage (GTDB taxonomy): Bacteria > Bacteroidota > Bacteroidia > Chitinophagales > Chitinophagaceae > Agriterribacter. Next base: position 11,819 of record DASUFG010000080.1, on the reverse strand, counting down.
GAGACTCCGAGAACATCGCCGTCTTATTTACATTCTTTCCTATCCCAATAAATAGTTTATCGAACAGGGGAAGTGAACGGTTAATGATATCGAGGTGACCTATGGTTATAGGATCAAAAGTTCCGGGGAATAAAGCAATTCGTTTCATAAACAATTTGAGATTGGAGATTGGAAATTTGAGATTCGAAAGTTTTCACCTTAGACCGATACGGCCTCTGCTTGCACTACCACTTACTACCCAGGTTTGTTCCGCTAATTATTCTCTTCCCTTCCTCCCGCCAGCAAATACAATACCGCCATACGGGTAGCTACGCCATTCTCAACCTGCTGTAAAATAATCGATTGTTTTGAATCGGCCACATCGCTGTCTAACTCAACCCCGCGGTTAATGGGTCCCGGGTGCATAATCAAAATCTCCTTATCCAACTCATTCAACATCTTTTTGTTAATACCGTAGGCAAGGTTGTACTCCCGGAGCGATGAAAAGAGTACCTGGCTTTGCCGTTCCAACTGAATTCTTAGTACATTGGCTACATCACACCATTTCAATGCATTACGTACGTTATACTCAACTTTTACATCAAATGCCTTTTGCATAAAAGGGGGTATCAGTGTAGGCGGACCGGCTACCATTACTTCGGCTCCCATCTTCTTTAACAGGTAAATATTGCTGAGCGCCACCCTCGAATGCATGATGTCGCCGATAATAGCCACTTTTAAGCCCTCGAGGGTGCCCTTATGTTCGCGCATCGAAAATGCGTCGAGCAACGCCTGTGTAGGATGCTCGTTAATGCCATCCCCGGCATTTACAATAGCAGCCGGTATATGCTTTGCCAGAAAATGAGGCGCCCCGCTGGCACTATGCCGCATCACTACCATATCTACTTTCATGGATAGTATATTGTTCACCGTATCCAGCAAGGTTTCGCCCTTGGACACAGAAGAACCACTTGCAGTAAAATTAATGGTATCGGCGCTTAATCGCTTTTCGGCCAGTTCAAAGGAGATACGGGTTCGGGTGGAGCTTTCGTAAAACAGGTTAACAATCGTTACATCCCTGAGGGTAGGTACCTTTTTTATTGGACGCTGTAAAACCTCCTTAAATTGAGTGGCAGTATCTAAAATAAGTTGAATGTCCGGTGGAGTGAGGTCCCTAATGCCCAACAAATGTTTGGTGCTGAGTTGCATCAGGAAGCGAAATTAAAGGATAGCCTTTAAAACGCAAAAAGGAATTTTAAAAAGGCTTGCCCATTGCCTGTTCACTATTTATCCAAAATAAGTTACATTTTTTCAAGCTATTTATATACCTTTGCAGCCCGCAAAACGGGTGCGCACCGGTTTATGCATTGCAAAAACCCGCGCAGATTGCCCCAAAGGCCCCATAAGTGTTTCGTCTGTTCGAAACCGCCCCACGGGTATAACATAAATACTTTTACGCACATGCCAAAGGTTAAAACCAATTCAAGCGCAAAGAAAAGGTTTAAAGTGACAGCCACAGGAAAGATCACGCATCAAAAAGCTTTCCGTCGCCACATCCTGACTAAAAAATCAACAAAACGCAAACGTGGAATGAGAATTGATGGCCAGGTTCACAAGTCTAACATGGATTTCGTGAAACGCCTCCTGCGTTTGAAGTAATGCTCCGGCCTTAACAAAGGCCAGCAACAAGAGTAACAAAATATTTAAAAATCAGTGGAGGTACTACATTAGTGTACCCAAACTTAAAACTTAATACAATATGCCACGTTCAGTAAATGCAGTTGCATCCAAGGCACGCAGAAAAAGGATACTGAAAGCCGCCAAGGGCTTTTACGGCAAACGTAAAAACGTGTTAACCGTTGCCAAAAACGTAGTAGAAAAAGGATTGACTTACAGCTACGTTGGACGTAAATTGAAAAAAAGAGAATATCGCACTTTATGGATAGCCCGTATTAATGCGGCGGTTCGTGAAGAAGGATTAACCTACTCTGAATTTATCCATAAACTCAACCAGAAAGGCGTGGTTTTGGATAGAAAAGTGCTAGCAGACCTTGCGATGAATGAGCCCGAAAGCTTCAAGAAATTGGTAGCTTCCGTAAAATAACCATAACCGGGAGTGAATTGAACAATTTTCTCCGGCAATAACAGCACTAACCGGTAGCGAAAAATTCGCCACCGGTTTTTTTATTGGGGTAACATCAAAGAACTACATTTGCAAATCATTACTCACCCTTACAACAGGCAATAGAAAAGATGAACAAATCGTACACCGACCTGGTGAAGCAAACCTTCTACTTTCCGCAGGATGGTTTTGAAGTGGTAGATGGTTATCTTCGTTTTAACGGACTGGACCTGAAAGCCATTATCGACAAATACGGAACGCCTCTCAAACTGACCTACCTGCCCAAAATTGGCATGCAGATAGACAAAGCCAAAAAGATGTTCAAGGAAGCCTTCAGGAAGCATAAGTACGAAGGGAAATATTTTTATTGCTATTGCACCAAGAGCTCGCATTTTTCATTTGTGGTGGAAGAAGCGTTAAAACATGAAATTCATCTCGAAACTTCATACGCATACGATATAGAGATTATTAACCGCCTGTATGAAAAAAGAAAGATCAGTAAAGACATCCATATCATTTGCAATGGCTTCAAGCAAAAAGGCTATACCTCACGCATAGCCCGGCTTTTGAATACGGGTTTTAAGAATGTCATTCCGGTTCTGGATAATAAAGACGAATTAGATGCTTACCGCCGGTCGGTAAAAGTTCCTTTTAAATTAGGCATACGTGTGGCTGCGGAGGAAGAGCCCACTTTTCCATTTTATACATCTCGCCTGGGTATGCGGGCAAGGGATATTCTTGAGTTTTATGTGGATAAGATCGAAGGCAATGAAGATAAGTTTCAGCTGAAGATGCTCCATATCTTTCTGAACAAAGGCATTAAAGACGATATTTATTACTGGAGCGAATTAAATAAGATCATTCACCTGTATTGCCAGTTGAAAAAGATTTGCCCTGAACTGGATTCCATTAATATTGGTGGCGGCTTCCCCATCAAACATTCGCTTGGCTTCGACTACAATTACCAGTTCATGATCAATGAAATAGTACGAAATATTAAGAGCGCCTGTAAAAAAGCGAAGGTTCCCATGCCGAATATTTATACCGAATTTGGCAGTTTTACTGTAGGTGAAAGCATGGCACATATTTACAGCATTGTAGGGCAAAAAGTACAGAACGACCGCGAAACCTGGTACATGATTGATTCGTCGTTTATTACAACATTGCCCGATACCTGGGGCATAGGCGAACGGTTTTTATTGCTCCCCATCAACAAATGGGAAGAGGACTACCAGCGCGTGGTGCTTGGCGGTATGACCTGCGACAGTCACGATTATTACGACTCCGAAGAACATATCAATGAGGTCTTTCTTCCAAAAATTGTTAACGGAGAACCCTTATACCTCGGCTTTTTTCATACCGGCGCTTACCAGGACCAAATCAGTGGCTATGGCGGAATTAAACACTGCCTCATCCCCTCCCCAAAACATGTTATTGTTGAATACGACAAAAACGGAAAATTGGTGGACTGGTTGTACGCGAAAGAGCAATCTGCCCAAAGCATGTTGAAAATATTGGGATACATCAAGTAAGCAGTGAGTGAATGAAGATGAGCGATCAGCCACGAGAAATGAGCGATGAGAAAGAATATAACGCAGCGATTTGAGCGTTTAGTTGAATACCCTTTGTTGTTTTGCCCGGCCTGTTCTTCGCCCCCGACGCCTGATACTTTGTACCTGGTACCTGTTACCTGACACCTGATACCTGACACCTGGCACCTGATGCCTGACACTCCGCACCCATCAATACTTTACAAAACGCAAAATATAGTTACTTTTTTCACCGGTAATTTTAATGAAATAGGTTCCCGGCCTGAGATCGCCGGTAAAAATATTTTTGGTGAGGGTTGTTCCCTGTATTTTTTCGCGATAAACGGATTTCATATCGCTGCTTAAAATTTCTATGTAAGCGCTTCTCTCCGGTTTACCAAAGTGAAGGGTAATATGGCTACCTGCCGGAACAGGATATATCCATGGATGGGCGTCTGCCTTTTCAGGGATGTTAACCATAACCACTTTGCTATAGGAACTTCTTCCATCGATATCCACCTGCTTTATGCGGTAAAATAGTTTACCAAATCCGGGTTGCGGGTGGAGATAATCATAATAAGTTGGGCTATTGGAATTACCTTTTGACATCACTTTTCCAACACCACTAAAATGGATACCATCAGCACTCGCTTCTATTGCGAAATAGCTATTATTAAATTCCATGGCTGTTGACCAATTCAGCTTCACATTATCATTTGCATTTTGGGCCGAAACATTAAGCCACTGTACTGGTAAAGCCGCATCTATAGCACCCACCGAAAAACCAGAGAACCCGGAATTGAATATAGCCTGTACTGTAATATCTTCTCCAAAACTGTTGTGGACCAATTGCGGGCTTACTTCCACAGCACCAGCCTGCGGATCGGTGGGAACTACAGAAGCAACCGGCCTTTCAGTTTTGATCATTTTTACGTTCGTCCACGCATTACCGGTAGCTGTTTCATAACCGGCCTTTTCTGCCTTCGTGTAGTACAGCGTAATTTCATACTTACCCGAAGGGTTGTTGTTTTGTGGTGTAACAAAAAATGTTTTCTGCGTAAGCTGTTGAACCGGGTCATCATTCCAGAAAGGGACAGTTCCATTTCCTTCCCGGTCAATGCTGATCGTAGTACAACCATAATCCCAATTGTCCAGGTTTTTAATTTTTGCGATTATCTTTTGTGGCTCCAGCTTGTCATAAAAATACACTTCATTAAATGCACCAAGATATTCTTCCCTTGAGGTGGATATGGTGTTTGCAACCGGGTTGCCTTGCCGGGAATAAGCCAGCATTATTATCGGTTTTATGCCGCCCTGGTAATAGGCAACATTTGAAAAATTTGAGGAACAGGCAATTCCTTCACTCTCGATCATGCTTCCATCCGCAGCACCGCTACCATCAGAATATGCATATATGATATCTGCGTTACCCGATGCCGTTGTTTCATTGTCAAAACAAATTTCCACAGCAATATTGCTGCTGCCATTCCACACGAAGGGAGTGGTAAAGTTGAATATGTTCCATCCATTTACCGTAGTATAAGATGGCAAGGAAAGTGTTGTTAACATATTGACCACCGCATGAACATTCCCATTTTCAACGAGGTTATTGAATGCGGTGAGCGCCATTTTGATGGTCAGGTTCTTAAAGGCACGGGTTGAATTTTTCTGTATATAAAAACGTATGCCCGAAATATCACCAGCCGATACTCCGGCTGTGATGAGCTCATTTGCCGTATACAAAATCTGGGTTTTTTGTCGCTGAATAGATGCGTTAAATAAAGTAGCATTATTTAAGTTATGGGCTTGCGATCCGAGCGCAGCAAGAGCAGGCGTACCCGAAACAACGGGGCTGTAGTCGTGCGGTCTAAGGGTAATATCCATGTAGGTAACGGCATTCCCCTTTTCGGCATTGCCACCACCATTATTAACGGAAAAACTTAGCCTGAGCAGTTGCGTCTCCATCGAACTCCCATTGTCGTATACCCGTAATAAAAAAGAGCGGCTGTTTTGGGATCCCGAAGGAAATACCACCGCTTTACCCAACGGGAAATCAAAGTCGGCGTTTTCTTTAGCCGTTGAAGATGGATCAATAATGATCGTAGCCACAGCATCATTTGATGGACTATTGCCGATGGTAAAATAAAACAAATGATCCTGGTATTTCCGGCATCCATCTACCGTCACCGGTGTTTTTACAAGTTCGGCTGTTTGCCACTCAAAATTAATCTTTGGAACACAGGCCGGAGCTACATTGGTAGCTAAGCCACCGATTGAGAGGCTCAGCGACACCCTTTCCTGCAGTGATACGCTAGCCTGCAACCGCTCTTTCTGCCCGGGAGTAAAAAGGGTATAGCAATTGGTGTAACTCATGAAATTGCTTTCAGTACGGATATTGTAAGGTTGATTGATACAGGTATTATTGCCTGTGCGGCAAGTAAAATCAAATACGCCGACAGCATTTACATTACGGGTAACCGGGTCGGTATCATCCACAAAATCGCCATTCCCTAACGGGCATGTCGAACGATCCGGAGATCCTTCAAAAGTATGATACAGGTTAAACGCATGCCCTATTTCGTGTGCAAGAGTTTTGGAGCCCGATTTCATTTGCGTTGCCAGCATCACCGTGCCATCTACTACGCTTAACGTCGGGAAATAAGCATAGCCCGCTATAAATTGCCCGGTTGTTCCATCTTTTCCGTTTATCTTATTTACCACGTAAATATTATAATACCGCGACCGGTCCCACGATATGGGAGCCTTCATTTCGATATCGCGGCTCACATCATCATTGTGAGCGCCGGTGGCAACATAGTCTGCATCTGATGACATATCAACCCTGTGTATTCCGCTGGTTGGGTTGCAATCTGCGTCTCTTTTGGCTAACACAAACCGAAGTCCCAAATCGCCGGCAGATTCAGTACCCGCAGGTGTAAGCGATGGATGAGTACCGGTGTATATTTCGTTCAGGTAATTAATCGCGGAAAGAATTTGTTCGTCATCCGGGTTAAAGGAACTGCCAATGGGCTGACCAGTATGTAATACATGTACAACTATGGGAATAGTAAAGATTGCGGTTTCTCTCTTTTGATAATTTGCCTGGCGCTTCCGCTGCTGAATGAGGGTTTCAATTTTTTGATCATTTAAAGTTACGCGGAGTTGGTATGATGGATCTGCAACCTGCAAAGCATGATGTGACTGGTCGAAACCACATACAGGTTGAGCCAGCATTTTGGTGCATGCCAGTAACACAAAGCAAAAAACAGCAACGAGGCCTTTCATACCAGCACAATTAGTCATCAAAAGTAAATAATAATGAAAGCCCTTATTCTTTTTTTTATCCAATTTTGTCAATTATCGGTTATCGCAAAAGCCACTGTTCACGCACGATTTGAATGTTATTTTAAAAAGGAATTCAAAACGAATGCCAATAAAGTATAACGGATAAAGAACATACTTTATCGTATCCCCGGTAAATGCTAAGGCAGTACGTCCCCTCACGCTTAGAGCCTGGGAGCATAAAGAACACAACCTCGGGATATGAGAAGAAAAAAGCATGTATAAGGATGGTAACAGAAAAGGCTTTCCGGGAAACGCGATCATATTATCACTTTTTGCAAAAAATAGTTTGGTGCCTGCATGCAGCACGCGGAAAAAATAAGAATCACTCCACATATTACAATTTATTACCCCTTCATTGCCATTTTTGTCAGCTAAAATGGTACCCGGCCAATCATGTAAAATTTTCAGAATTGGGTAAATTTTGTATTCTTCTGATTTATTTTTGGCTTATTTTCGCCGCATGAATAACATCAGTGTACTGACAGACTTTGAAGCATTGACGAATACCATTAATTTTAAGGCGTTGGCTTCTCCGCCAGGGTTAGAATCGTATAGCATTCATGTAGGCGGCAATTTTATTTTTATATCTAATGCAAAGAATCATACCATAAGGTTCAGCCTGGCAAACTTCAATACGAAAGATATCACAAACGAATCGATACAGGATTGGCTCGACAGGATACATAAATTGTATCCTGGGTTTTAGTAAACCTGTATGAAATTCACAAAAAAATTTCCTTTCTTTTTACAGCAATCCGCGGCTGTCGATTCAACAAATAGTTTATACCCAGCCTGGCGCTGGAACGTATCATTAGCACATCCAGCCAGCAACATGGCATCCGCCAAACTTTGATTGAGTAAGTTTATTCAGCCATCATAATAACCTAAAATAAAAAAGGATTACATTGCTGTAACCCTTTTACCGGAGGTCCCGAGCGGATTCGAACCGCTGTACGAGCTTTTGCAGAGCTCTGCCTAACCACTCGGCCACAGGACCATTTCTCTTTTTTAACGGGTTGCGAAAATAGGATATTTTTACGAACCACAAAACTACTTACCCATGCAATATATTGCAGAATCTGAATTAATTCTCAACTCCCGGGGAGCAGTGTATCATTTAAACCTGCTCCCGCAGGAACTGGCTGATATGGTGATAACGGTTGGAGACCCGGCTAGAGTACAGGAGGTGAGCAAATATTTTGATGCAATTGACTACCGCCAGCAGCACCGTGAATTTGTTACCCATACCGGCTGGTTGGGTAAGAAGCGCATTTCCGTGGTATCAACCGGTATCGGCACCGATAATATTGACATTGTAATGAATGAACTGGATGCCCTGGTAAATATTGACCTCCCCACCAGAACCATAAAACCCCATACTACCCAATTGCAGATTATTCGTATTGGGACGGCCGGCTCTTTACAGCAAGACATCCCTGTTGATAGCTGGGTGGCGAGCACTCATGGGTTGGGTATTGATAACCTGCTGCATTTTTACCGGCACCAAAGTAATGAAGAAGAAAACCAGTTGATCCAGTCTTTTATTACCCAAACGCAGATGCATAACAATTTTGCCGTTCCATATATCAACAGTGCCAGCGTTAGTCTCATTAAGCACTTTGTGAAAGGGTTCCACCATGGCATTACGGTAACCTGCCCCGGCTTTTACGGCCCACAGGGCAGGGTACTGCGGCTGGGATTAAGCCACCCAGGGTTTGTACAACAGTTGAGTCATTTTAATTTTGGAGTCCATCGCATCTGCAATTTTGAGATGGAAACAGCGGGTATTTACGGACTGGGAAAGTTGTTGGGGCACCATTGTCTCAGCCTGAGCGCCATTGTGGCTAACCGGGCGACCCAACAATTCAGTAACGACAGCAATGCAGCCGTGGAGAAGCTGATCATGGAAACGCTGCGAATGATTACGGATATATGACAAAGGCTTATTTATGGTTAACTTAACGCAACCCGTTAACTTAATTCGACATATAATCCAATCATCCAATAACTTTGCAATACTAAAAAAAGATAATGGATATTCATTTTCACAAATACCAGGGTACGGGCAATGATTTTATCATACTCGACAACCGGAACGGGTTATATTCCCACCTGGGTACCAACACCGTTAATTTTTTGTGCGATAGAAAATTCGGCATAGGTGCGGATGGGTTGATGTTGCTGAATAAACACGATGAATACGATTTTGAAATGATTTACTTTAATGCCGATGGTAGAGAAGGCAGCATGTGCGGCAATGGAGGAAGGTGTCTTGTAAAATTCGCGTATGACAATGGTATAAAAAAAACGGAATACCATTTTATTGCTACGGACGGTCCTCATATTGCGGAAATTGACCTCAAGGGACTTGTACGGTTAAAAATGAAAGATGTATCGGGAATAAAAGACAATACCGATCATTTCATCCTGAATACCGGTTCCCCGCACTATGTACATTTTGTTCAGCATCTGGACGAGTTGAACGTAAAAAAGGAAGGCAGTAAAATACGGTATAGTGATGATTTCGCAGCAGAAGGTATTAATGTAAATTTTGTGGAGACCATTGACGATCATACCATATTTGTGCGTACCTATGAACGGGGCGTTGAAAATGAAACCTTAAGTTGCGGCACTGGTGTAACAGCCGCCGCCCTGGTTTCGGCGCACAATGAAAATAGCTTTAATGAAATTGATGTGCAGACGCCCGGCGGAAGGTTGAGCGTTGAGTTTGAAGTGTCAAACAACAAAGATTATTCCAATATATGGCTTTGCGGTCCCGCGGAATTTGTTTTTAAAGGTGAAATCGTATTGCAGAATACATAGTTTGTGGTTTCTGATTTATAGTCTTGCTAAACGAACTAAAAACTTACAACCATACTCTTCCAACCTGCAAATCTCAAATCTTAAATCTTAAATCTCAAATTTTAATAGCCCTATCTTTACCTGTAATGATTCAGTATTTCAAGAATATCAATGGTGTTACCACTGCGATAGAAAAAGCGGATGATGAGACATGGGTAAACATACTGCCCCCATTGAAACATGAGGAGTTTGCGGAAGTATCGGATACGCTGGAAATCCCGATAGAATTTCTGCAGGATTCGCTCGATATTGACGAACGTTCGAGGTTTGAACTGGAAGATAACGTAAAGCTGATTGTGATTAAAACTCCTACCGAAAACAATTCATTTAATGAAAGTGATGCGTACTATATCACCATTCCTATTTGCATTATTCTTACCCATAACCAGATTGTAACCGTTAACTCGTTCGAGAACGGCGCTATCAAGAAATTTCTTAACACTTTCCAGAACAGGCATGCCGATAAAAAAAATATGATGGTGCTTAAGATATTTGAGAAGGTTACGCAGGCCTTTATGGAATATCTTAAAGAAATTAACCACCGCAGGAATATACTGGAACAGCAATTATACGCATCTAACCGGAACGAGGAACTTTTAGACCTGATGCGTATACAAAAAAGCCTGGTGTATTTTGTAACAGCCCTGCGCTCGAATGAAATGCTGCTGATGAAATTAAAAAGAACGAATTTCCTGGCGTTGAATGAACAGGAAAAAGAAGAACTCGATGACATGGTGGTAGATATGTCGCAGGCATTGGAAATGGCACATATCTACACCAATATACTCAGCAGTACCTTAGATGCGTTCGCCAGCATTATTTCCAATAACCAGAATATGGTGTTAAAGCGGCTGACTTCTATTACCATCATTTTACAATTCCCGGTATTAATCGCCAGTATTTATGGCATGAACGTACCCATCCCCTACCAGCATCAGGCCCATGCCTTTTATATCCCGATTGTACTGGCTTTATCGGTTTCCATTATTATGGGTGCCTATTTTATGAGAAAGAAGTGGTTTTGAGGAGCGGAGCGATGAGATGCCAGGTATCAGGTGCCAGGTATCAGGTGTCAGCGCGTTGAGCCGGGAGTTACCAGTCTTCAGAAAAGAGTGAATAATATACTAAATTCGTTTCCTGCTCATTGTTCGTTGCCAATTGCTCGTTGCCAATTGCTCATTGTTTATTGCCAGTTGCTGAAAGCTCATCGCTGACTGCTGATTTCTCTCAGCCCACTTACCACTTACCACTTACTACTTACTTACTAATTATCACTTCTCCCACTTCACCATGTCTGCTACCACCTTATCAATGGGAAGAGTCACTGATTCGCCGGAAAAATCAGCCCAGTCGATAAAGCGGAAAGTTTCTGTTTCGCCGGTTGTTTCATATATTTTTAGCTGACGGTCGTCGAAATCAAATGGCTTTTGCCGGAGCGGAACCATGATCTCGGCCAGTGGTTCTGCAAAATAATAGACAGAAATAATCTGCTGATCGGGTGTGAAAGCCGACATCTGGAAGAAATCGGTTGTATAAATATGACTGGTAACTTTTACATCAAGATTCATTTCTTCCATAAATTCTCTTTTCAAACAATCCCGCGTTCCTTCCCCAAATTCCAATCCTCCACCCGGGAATTTGGTGTAGTAACTTCCCCGGATATATTCATCGCTTACCAAAACCTGTTTTTGTTCATTGATCAGTATCCCGTACACTCTCAGGTTAAACATGTTGATTTATGGTTTATCGTTTATAGTTTGTTGTTATGGTTGAGGGTATCTGATATTTCTGGTCGATATTCCCAACAGTATTCATTAAAGCAGCCAATCTTAGCGCTGTAATCCTGCAATCTTACTCTCCTATCATCCTACTCTCCCATCCTCATATTTGTCACATTTCCACATGCTCACATTACTGTCTCCCCCATCGCTGATTTTTTCATTTTCATGGCTGTTTCATGGCCAACATATTTTTCTATCCGG